>NZ_JBFTOJ010000333.1:0-1010 GCF_056397905.1 Stenotrophomonas sp. 05L414_2 | reverse complement strand
TCGGTAAACCGATCCTCTTTTACCTTAACATAGCCAGTATTCTCTCACGTTCTTGCGCATAGGAGGCTTTCTTTTCTTCTGTTATTTCTTCTTCAGGCTCATGACGAGTCGCAAACCATGCTGGTACTGTTTCTACTTTTCTAGCTACTTGTTTTTCTGATGCTACAGATGAATGAACTACTGTTACATCGTTGATTTTGTTGCGAATAATGGCACTTAGTAAGGCTACACGGTTTGTTTTAACGTATTGATCACTCGCAGAAATGGCTGCATCTAATGATTGATACATAATCGTTTCTAATTGCACGTGAGACAGCGTTAGCTTGTCCTCTGCTTTGATTTTTTTAAATGAACCATAAATAACCCCCACAAATGGTTTAAAGCCTTCTAAAGAGCCTGTACGGGCTTGATAGAGATTTTTTAAACGATTATAAAGATTATTTTTCTTATCAGACGACTGCTTAGTAGACGTCTTTATATCTTTTATTATTTTAATTTGGTTATTATAGTTAAGATCCGAATTTGAGCCATTTGACTTTGATATGACAGCGTTTTGAGCCAAATCCTGATGTTTATTTTGATGTTTACTTAGATGTTTAAAGTCCTCTTTTAAGATTGCAATTTCATAAGCAGTTAGACGGTAAATGCCACTTAAAATACTTTCAAAATTAACGTGCTGCACATCCAAAATGACACGACAACCACTATTCGTTTTCCCTGATTTGTTTCTAGAAAGGATAAACAGTTTTGATTGCTCCAAATACTTAAACGCTGTTGAGATTGTATTTAAGCCAACCTCTAATTTTTTACTCAAATGCTCTCGGCTTACTTTGATAATGCCGTTGTATGTAAGATCATAAATCAATTTTTCTAGCACTCTATGTACTTTTCCACCAGGATAAATATCTTGTGCTGCCAAAGTTTCTTCTAGTTGCTGCAGGCGCTCTTCTTTGAGTTGCCGATCTCCTTTTTGATTGCCGTATGTAATAAATGTTTGGACTGCTTGGTTT
>NZ_JBFTOJ010000332.1:0-1023 GCF_056397905.1 Stenotrophomonas sp. 05L414_2 | reverse complement strand
GTTATATATAGTCGTAAATTGACTTGGTGCGGCCGAGAGGACTTGAACCTCCACGGGGTTGCCCCCACTAGGCCCTCAACCTAGCGCGTCTGCCGTTCCGCCACGACCGCATTCAATTAGGAACTTTCTTATTATACTATGACAATTCGAAAAGTCAACCTTTTTTCTTGAAATGRTGAGCCATGAAGGACTCGAACCTTCGACCCTCTGATTAAAAGTCAGATGCTCTACCAACTGAGCTAATGGCTCATATTAAGAAATGAATGGCTGGGGTACTAGGATTCGAACCTAGGCATGACGGAATCAAAATCCGTTGCCTTACCGCTTGGCTATACCCCAATAAGTGGCGGTCCCGACCGGGATCGAACCGGCGATCTCCTGCGTGACAGGCAGGCATGTTAACCGCTACACCACGGGACCAATGTTACTATATTTTTATGAATTAAACTAATGAAATGACCCCTACGGGATTCRAACCCGTGTTACCGCCGTGAAAGGGCGGTGTCTTAACCACTTGACCAAGGGGCCATGGCTCCGAAGGCAGGACTCGAACCTGCGACAACCTGATTAACAGTCAGGTGCTACTACCAACTGAGCTACTTCGGAATAATTCATATATTTTGTCGTCGTTATCTTGTCGACTTTTACTATTATAGAGACAACTATAATGAACGTCAACCCTTTTTTATTATTTTTTTTACTCCACTAGTTTTAAACGCCCTAAACACTTGCTACAACGGTATTTCTCCACATTCATTCTAATTTTTCTTACATATAACTGTTGGCATTTTAGACATGTATATGTATAAAGTCGACGTTGCTTTTTTTGAGATGTTTTAGGGATTTGTAATACTGAGCAAAAACGAGGAGCATTCACTTCTACTAAAAGCTCTCGAATATCTTTATCTCGATGCTGATACCCTTTGCCTTCCAAATGTAAATGATAATGACATAATTCGTGTCGAACTATACCTTCTACCTCGCTAATACCATACAATTCATAAGCCTTAGGATTAACTTCAA
>NZ_JBFTOJ010000331.1:0-1057 GCF_056397905.1 Stenotrophomonas sp. 05L414_2 | reverse complement strand
CAGTAACGATGGTGACGGCGATGTTATTAAGTGAATGGAGCATTTCAAAAACAAGGAGGAAATTATAGTGAGAAAAAGAGGCTTTGCTGATTTATTTTTCCTCCTTTTAGTTGTGTATTTAGTGTTGCCAGTTGTTGCAACAATGCTTTATGCTTTTGCGACGAATTGGAATAAAACCATTTTGCCAGAAGGATTAACATTTAAATGGCTTGCTACATTATTTCAGGATGCCGAATTTATACAGGCGTTTGGACGTTCTGTTTTATTGTCGGGTGGAGCTGTAATAATCGCATTGCTTGTTATCGTACCGGCCATATTCGTAATCGTGTTGTATTTCCCAAAATACGAAAAATGGATTCAGATGGCTGTTGTGATGGTGTATTCATTCCCAGGAATTATTTTAGCTGTCGGGCTCATTCGTGTTTACAGTAAATTTGGTGTGCCGATGATTCTCGTAGTTTTAGGGGCCTATGTTATCGGTATCCTACCATACATTTACCAAGGGACACGTAATAGTTTACGAAATGTAGATGCACGGCAACTTTTAGATGCAGCCCAATTACTGGGAGCATCGAAAGTGCAGGCATTTACCAAAATATTGTTACCTACTGTTTACCCAGGTTTATTTGCTGGTGCATTATTATCGTTTTCCGTTCTTTTTGGAGAGTTCGTATTGATTAATCTTGTTGTCGGTTCTCGCTTTGAGACAGTGCAAATTTATTTAATGAAGAAGCTTAGTACAAGTGGACATATTGCTAGTGCAGTTGTCTTTATTTATATCGTTCTTATGGGCTTATTAACGTTCGCTATTGCAACATTAACGAAACGATCGAAAGGTGCTACAAATCTATGAGTTATATTGTGATTGAAGGACTTCATAAAAAATATGGATCAACGACGGTTTTATCAAATATAAATATGAAGATTGAAAAAGGTGAATTTATAACTCTTTTAGGTCCGAGTGGCTGTGGTAAGAGTACAATTCTACGTATTTTAGCAGGCTTAACAGATGCATCTGCGGGGAAAATTATCATAGAAGGCAAGGATATAAATGGTG
>NZ_JBFTOJ010000330.1:0-1090 GCF_056397905.1 Stenotrophomonas sp. 05L414_2 | reverse complement strand
GATGAATTCTTCCATAATGGTGACGACAGAAGTGTCGCCATTGACAACATGTGGCGCTCAAAAAGTCGTCGCTTAATCATTCGATCAGTTAAGTATGTATTTCAGATGCTTTCCGATTGCATTGAATCGAAGCAGACCCAGTCCAGACAGTTTAGATTTGCCGTCAATAGGTTGATTCGCCTGGTTGAGGCGGGGATCTTCGACGTGCAGGGTGACATGTCATCCCAGCTTAAGTCCTTGCTAATTGATTCATTGGAGGAGCATGCCGCGTCTACAGATCAATACTGTAGATTGCTTATCTCTTTAGGGCTGAATGACGAAGAGTTGAATAGGGTTGAACAATATCTTTGTGACAATGAGCTTGCGATTCACTCTTGGCAGAACTTCCACCTGTGGATGGTGTTTGCTCGGGTCGGGCGCAATTCTCCTGTGCTAGTGAAGTTGGCGGAGGAGAGAGTTAAGGAGGATATACTTAGGTCTGAAGTTCCCGCGATATTTATATATCTTAGATGTATGGGGGAGGTTGGGTTACTTCAGGGGTGTATTGATAAATTTAAGGCCACTTGGCCCTACTACCATCAGAGGAACTATCTCCTCTCCATTAGTGAGTTGGATAGAGAGATAATTAAGCCTTTAGTTCCTGAGCTGGGTCCGAAGCTAAGAGGGACAGTAGGTCGTGCCAGGAATCATTTTATTAATAATGTACCCCTGTTGGAGCGCGAGCGGACTCCGATTCTTCGCTTGTATGAGGAATTAAATCCTTATGATTAACAATAAGRCTGTGTTGCTCTTCATTAACGATTTTTCGGGACGGGGTGGCGAAAAATTTTACCTTTACTTGGATGGTGTTTTAAGTGAGGTTTCCGCAAGGGATGTGGCGGAAGTAAATTTCGAAATAATTTGCCATGACTATTGGCTGCTGGCGCCGGCGATATTTGCAGCGGCGGGTAGGCTTCCCTCGGTAGTGACGGACGTGGATGAGTTGCGGATATCGACATCAGGGATACGTAGCGATAGAGAGGCTCGCGACAGGATCGACGTGTCTACCCAGTTGCTAGAGCTTGGATACGAAGAGGAAGAGGTTCTAGGT
>NZ_JBFTOJ010000329.1:0-1111 GCF_056397905.1 Stenotrophomonas sp. 05L414_2 | reverse complement strand
TCATACACTTGTAGCCCTACTTTTTTACCTTGATACCCCGGTGGTACGGAGTATTGATGGGACTTGTAGGAAATCATGCTCGATGCATTGACTTTTACCAGTGTAAAATCAATCTTGTAGGAATCTCTTACTCGTTCAGTTGGTAGCTGGAGTAATTGATTCTTTTCTTTTTGCCATTCTAAAATAGGGATTTTATTGGTCCCTTGATGAACTTCATGGTTAATTCGATTACATAGCTGTTGAATATATGTATGTAATTCTGTCATGTTAAACTTCCCTTGATAGGCATGAATCTCATCCAAAAACTTCATCGTTGTCTCAACCTTTCCTTTTGTTCGTGGACGACCTGCTACACAAGGCTTCACCTTAAATCCAAAATCCTTCGCGAAGTGCGCAAACTTCGCATTCACTTTCCCCGCAAAATGTTCTGTTCGTGCTTCATCCATCACGGTTTTCATATTGTCAGTGATGAGTTCTTCTGGTACACCACCCATTTTTTCAAACGTGTCGGTTAAGAAAGAAAATAAAACTGCTTGCGATTTGGAAATACTCATATAAAAGAATCGCATACGAGAGTGGCTCAGCACTAACACAGCTACATTAATCTCCACCTGTTCACCATCACTTGTTTCATAAAGAATACTTTCTTTCCAATCTAGCTGTGCTTGTTTTCCCATACGTGTTTCATAACGAATACCGCTATGCAAAGAAGATAAGCGTTCATCTTTCTCAAAGTAAGCCTTAAATTCTGGCGTGTTGGCAATATAGGTACGAAATGTAGATTGTCCACACTCTAAACCATGGTTGTCTTTTAAATACTGCCAAAGATTACGTCGATAATAAAATACCTGCTTAGAATCTTCTGATAAGAGGCTGGCAATAATCGGGTAGAACTCATCAATTTTAGATGGCTTATTCCGCTTTGTTTTTGGTATAAAACCATTTAAATATTTATCGATTGTTCGTCGATCTACGCCCATATCCCTCGCTAATTTACTTTTATTAATCTTCATGTTTAAATGCTCCATTACTTGTTTAAAATTTGCTAAATCTGAAAGACTATTAATTTTAAATTCTGTCTCAATCTCTAGTTGAATATGCATACTAACAC
>NZ_JBFTOJ010000328.1:0-1118 GCF_056397905.1 Stenotrophomonas sp. 05L414_2 | reverse complement strand
GGCCACAGCTGCACCCAGTAGATCCACGCCATGCGTGGATGCTTTTGCTCTGCTTCTCGAGTCCGTCTTGAAGCGAGCCGAGCACCGATGCGCAGCACGACGGCTCGCGGTCGGCGGAACGCTTCTTCTGGTTACTTTTCTTTGCGTACAAAGAAAAGTGACACCCATGAACAATGCTCAACCTTCAGCCATCAACAGAGGAAGGAAGAACAAACCTACCCCACCGGCAACAGGATCGACACACACAGCCCGCCGTCGGTGCGGTTCTGCAGTGACACGCGACCACCGTGCGCCTCGACGATCTCGCGGGTGAGGGCCAGCCCCAGCCCGGTGCCGTTGCGCTTGGTCGAATAGAACGGCATCAGCGCATTCTGCAGCACCTGCTCGTTCATGCCCTTGCCGCGGTCCAGCACATCCAGCCGCAGCCACTGCGGCAGCCGGGTCAGCTGCACCTGCACGTCGTCGTTGGGCGGATCGGCTTCGGCGCAGGCCTCGTGTGCATTCTTCAGCAGGTTGAGCAGGGCCTGGCCGAACTGGGCGATGTCGATCCGGCTGCTCAGTTCCTCGTCAGGTGCACGCTCCATCGTGAACGGAATCTGCTGGCACAGGCTGGACAGGAACGGCGCCCAGTGCACGGTCTGCAGCTGCGGCTGCGGCAGCTTGGCGAAACGCGCGTAGCCTCGGATGAAGCCTTCCAGATGGCGGGCGCGGTCTTCGATGGTGGTGAAGATCTCCGGCAGCCGGTCGAAGCGTTCGCGCTTGACCAGTTCGCCGCCGGAGTGCGCCAGCGATGCGATCGGCGCCAGCGAGTTGTTGAGTTCGTGGCTGATCACCCGGATCACCTTCTTCCAGGTCTGTACTTCCTGCCGGCGCAGTTCGGCAGTGAGCTGGCGTACCAGCAGCAGGTCATGCGGGCGGCCGTTGAGCTGGAACGCGCGCCGCGACAGGTGATAGACCTGTTCGTCGTCCTCGTCGCCTTCCACGCCGTCTTCGCTTTCCGACTTCACCGCAAACAGGCTGTCGCCGCCGCGGCCGATGGCATCACRCAGTTCCACCGGCAGCTGCTCGAGCACGTCTTCCATGCGCTGGCCTTCCAGCTTCCAGCCGCTGTGCAGCAG
>NZ_JBFTOJ010000327.1:0-1158 GCF_056397905.1 Stenotrophomonas sp. 05L414_2 | reverse complement strand
CTATAGAGATGACCTTATTTTACCTCAGTAATTACTCTATTTATTACCATTTGCCATTAGTATAAGAATTTATTACACTTTTAATAGACATGAATAAAGAAAAAATGAAATGTTAGAGATTGAGAAACAAATGCTATCGTATTTTAAAACGTATGAATGAGAAGAACAATCGACTAAGTAACATTTTTAAAAACAAAACGGCTTATAATCATTTCGATTAAAAGCCTTTTTTCATGTATTAGTAAATGTCGTATGCTCCTCATTTCTTATCGTTGAAAATTTTAATGTATATATAATGAAGAACATCAATAATGAATGAATTTGTTATGCTTTTTCGGTAAAAAATCTCCTATATAGCTTTGTATTTTACGCTATAGTCATTAGTTCTACAAAATTAATGACAAAGCTTACAGTTGTTCTTAGCGTTTTTTGTTCAACAACCTGAAAAAATGGTACAATAAAGGTCAGTAAGTTTGACTGAAAAAAGGAAGGTTTTCAATGCCGAATAATCAAACAAAGGCGCTTGTACAAGGCTCAATGATGGTCGCAATCTTTACGATTCTAATGCTTATTTCTGCATATGTACCATTCATTTTTATAGTAAGTCTAATATTTGCCCCACTACCGATTGCTTGGTATAGCGCAAATTACAAGCGTTCCTCATCAATATTTGTAGCAGTAGTAGCTTGTATCTTAACCACTTTAACGAGTGGCATAACTATGTTACCATTTGCCTTTATTTTGGCATTAGTTGGTGTCGTTATAGGAAGTGCAATTAATCAAAAGAAGAGCAAACTTTACCTATTCATGTCATCTGGGGTTACTGTTCTTCTGTCAATGGCAATTGTCTATGTAGCTTATGTTCAATTTGCTGGTATCAATATCATTAACATGAGCACGGAGCTGTTGCGCGAAAGTTATGAGCAATCAAATGAACTTGCAAAAACTATGACAGGTCAAGAAGCGTTTCAGCCAGAGCTAATTGAGGCTATGTTAAAAACAATTGAGCTGACAATACCTGCAACAGTAACAATCTCTGCATTTATGACAGCATTTATAATCATAATGTTAAATTTACCTATATTAAAACGTCTTGGTTTAGACGTACCGAAATTTGCACCGTTCCAAAATATGCGTCTACCACGATCTGTTTTATGG
>NZ_JBFTOJ010000326.1:0-1160 GCF_056397905.1 Stenotrophomonas sp. 05L414_2 | reverse complement strand
ACATATCATGCTTGGGTAGTGGTAATTGGTGCGAGCTTTGCCTTTGTTGCAGCAACTAAATCATCTAGTTGTAGGTGGACTTGCATGCCGATTTTTCCGGCACTCACAATAATCTTTCCTTGCTCTTGAGCTGACGCATCAATGACAGTAGGATAAAGCTTCTTCATGCCGACCGGAGAGCATCCGCCTCGTACATAGCCTGTGTAGCCGAGCAACTCCTTGACAGGGAGCATGTCGATTTTCTTCTCTCCTATAACCTTTGCAGCAGCTTTTAAATCAAGCTCTTCTGCTACAGGAATAACAAATACAAAAAGCTTTTGTGCACTTGCCTTTGCTACTAATGTTTTGAAAACACGAGAAACCGGGTGACCAATTTTTTCAGCAACCGATATTCCGTCAACTTGGCCGTCACCTGTTTCATATTCAATTACTTCGAACTGAATTTTTTGTTGCTCCAATAATCTTATAGCATTCGTTTTCGCATGCTTCGCCTTAGCCATATTAAAAAACTCCCATCTGCAGCATTAGGCTATCATGGAGAACATAGGGTCATTTCCTGGTCGATAGCCGTCTTTCGCCATTTGAATATGAGTGGTATATTTTTCAGACGCATATTTAAATGTTCGCGCCTTATATGCCTCTGCATAACTCTTACCGAAAATTGTATCTGCAAATGGATTTAATTTCAATTCCTTCGAAAAACGTTCTGGCACTTTAACTTCAATTACTTCACGAACAAAAGCAGGCTCATCGAGTTCACTTTTATCTAGCTCTTGGCCATTTAATTGTGCTTGCATTTGCTGTATTTGATCATTTGCACTTGACGCTATACGTAAATCCTGTGGTGAAGATTGCGTGGGTGCTAGCGCTGTATTCCTCACCTGCTCTAAAATTTGTAACGTCTCTTCATCTACATGCTCTAGCTGTGAATTCTCAAGAGCTTCAGTTTTTTGCGTTTGCTCATGAGCGAGCACATTCTTTTTAGTTTGTTGTAAATCTTCAATAATTGCTTGCTGTTGAGGCGTGATTTCGTTGGATTCCTCTTTTTGTTGCTCATAGAGTTCTTGATCTGTATGCCCTAAAAGTAAATTTTCTAGCTCAAGCAATAACGGATTTTTCTTTGGCTGAAAATACAGTGAGTTTTTTCGATATGCATCACC
>NZ_JBFTOJ010000325.1:0-1190 GCF_056397905.1 Stenotrophomonas sp. 05L414_2 | reverse complement strand
GTGCTGGAAGTAGCTGTCGCCCACCGACAATGCCTCGTCGACGATCAGCAGGTCCGGCGTAAACGCGGTAGCCACGGCAAAGGCAACACGCACCTGCATGCCGCTGGAATAGGTGCGCACCGGCTGGTCGAAGTACTCGCCCACCTCGGCAAAAGCCTCGATTCCCGGCATCGCGTCTTCGATCTGGTCCTGCGTGTACCCCATCAGCCCGGCCGAATGGAAAGCGTTCTGACGGCCGGTCAGGTCCGGGTTGAAGCCCATTCCCAGTTCCAGGATCGCCGCGACCCGTCCGGTACGTGTCACCCGCCCTTCGGTGGGTTGTGCGGTGCCGGTGATCAGCTTCAGCAGGGTACTTTTGCCGGCGCCATTCTGGCCGATAACGCCCACCGCTTCGCCAGGGGCGATGGTGAACGAGACATTGCGCAGGACCCAGTTCTCTTCACGCGGGCGGGTGGGCAGGCCGAACCAGCTGGCTGCGCGCATCCATTCGCTGCCCCAGACACGGTACGCCTTGCCGACGCCCTCAACACGCATCTCACCACTCATAGCGCATCCACCATTTCAGGGCTTGCACGACGGAACACAACAAGCGACGCCACGGCCAGTATCAGCGAGGCGCCCACCAACCAGGCCAGCGCGCTCCACAAGGGCGGCTGGTCGTACAGCAGAACGTTCTGGTAACTGCTCACCAGCGGATACAGCGGATTCATCATGAACAGGTGCTGCACATTTTCGGGCAGGATGCGGATGTTGTAGACGATGGGGGTCAGCCAGAACAGTGCCTGCAGAACCACCGGCACCACCTGCCCGATATCGCGCATGAACACGTTGAGCACGCCCAGCAGCAGGCCGATGGACATGGCGAACAGCAGCGTGATCATGATCAACACCGGCAGCCACATCGCTTCGGGGCCAGGGTAGTGACCCAGCACGGCAAATACGGCGAAGATGGCCAGCAACAGCAGTATGTTGTTGACCAGCATCGTGCCAGCGGCGATGAACGGCAGGCAGATCCGTGGGAAGGCCATCTTCTTCATCAGGTTTCCGCTGTCCACGAACAACGAAACGCACTTGCCGATTGTCTCGGCGAACATGCTCCAGCACAGCGTGCCGGCCATCAGATAAAGCGCGTAGGCATACTTGTTATCGATGCCCGGCAGCTTGGCCGACAGCACCTCGGACAGGATGGT
>NZ_JBFTOJ010000324.1:0-1191 GCF_056397905.1 Stenotrophomonas sp. 05L414_2 | reverse complement strand
ATTCAAAGCCACGAACTGTCACGATATTAGACATTCAAAATGCAGTAGGAGAGCATTTTAACATTCGTTTAGAGGATTTTTCCGCGAAAAAACGTACAAAGTTAATTGCCTTCCCGCGTCAAGTAGCCATGTTTTTATCTCGCGAATTAACAGATTTTTCGCTGCCGAAAATTGGCGAAGAATTTGGTGGACGTGACCATACTACTGTTATTCATGCTCACGAAAAAATATCTTCTATGGTGAAAAATGACGTTCAGCTACAGCAAGATATTAAACAAATTCGAAGCATGCTAGGAAAATAAAGCTGTGGACAACACAAACATTTAAACACAAACTTATACACAGTCTATCTACATGTGGATAGACTGATTTTATTCACTTAAAAGTACTTATCCACAAATCCACAGGACCTATTACTATATCTTTTTTATTTTATATAAATAAATAATATAAATATGTGAGGGAAAACGAATGAAATTTAATATTTTACGTGACCGTTTATTAGAGGGTTTAAATGATGTCATGAAAGCCGTAAGTTCAAAAACGACTATTCCAATTTTAACGGGGATAAAAATCGATGTAACAGAAGAGGGTATTAGCTTAACAGGTAGTGATGCTGATATTACAATTCAAACATTTATTCCAGTTGAAGAAGATGGCCAACAATTAATTAATATTACAGAAACAGGATCAATTGTTGTACAAGCTCGTATGTTTAATGAAATTGTACGTAAGTTACCAACAAATGAGGTTGAAATTCAAGTAACAACTGGTTTCCAAACTCATATCCGTTCAGGTAAATCTGAATTCCACTTAATTGGCTCAGATGCTACTGAATATCCTTTATTACCCGAATTAACGGAGGATCAAAAATTTACTATTCCTGCAGATCTATTAAAGTCGATTATCCGTGAAACAGTATTCGCTGTTGCTACTTCAGAAAGTAGACCGGTGTTGACAGGTGTAAACTGGCAGATAAAAAATGAAACATTAATCTGTGTTGCAACAGATAGCCACCGTTTGGCAAGACGTAAAGTTCAACTGGAAAATTTACCTGAGGTTGAACATAGTGTTGTAATTCCTGGTAAAAGCTTAAATGAGTTAAATAAAGTTTTAGAGGATTCTACAAATCTTGTGCAAATTGYTATGACAAGTCAGCAAGTGTTGTTTAAAACTGGAGAAGTATTATTC
>NZ_JBFTOJ010000323.1:0-1193 GCF_056397905.1 Stenotrophomonas sp. 05L414_2 | reverse complement strand
ACCCGTTGGATATCGCATTCGGGCTGGCATTGGAGAAAATGACAGGAATCTATTTCCAACTCTGAAAGCGCAGGACCGATCCGCGCTGCAGGTGCACGATGGAACGTGCGGGCACATCGTCGCCGGCACCCATCATCCATGGTTGAGCGCCGAGCGATGTCCCGATATTTCACGTTTGCCGATTACCGCCGTTTTGGCCAGCGACACGGCTATGACTACCGTGCCGATCCAAGCCACCTGCGCGAAGAACAGTGGGCCGGTCACGGCGACCTGCACGAACAGACCCTGCGCGGCGGCATGAGCCTGCTCGCATCGGATGTGCACAACCGCATCGCCTACACCGCCACAGCGCACGAACGGCCCGGCCTGGTCATCCGCGTGATGCTGCAGGGCCAGGTCGACGTGCAGGTTCCCAACCGCAGTGACTTCAGCCTGCGCGCAGGCACCGCCGTGACCACCAGCCACCGCGACCATGTGGCAATGGTCGGCGTCCATCCCGGCAATATGCGCCTGCGTGGCATCAGCCTGATGGTGCCAGCCGATCTGGACCCGGACCTGCTGCGGCAACCGCAATTGCAGCGGGCATTGGGTTCACACATGGAATGCAGGCACTGGGCGATTCCGCACGCGATGYTGCCGCCTCTCGCGCAGCTGTTCGACAGCCCCTGGCAGGATGGCCTGGACGCGCTGTGGCGCGAGGGCATTGCCCTGCAGCTGCTGTCCACCGGCCTGCAGGCCGATGATCTGCACGCCGAAGGTGCGCGTGCGCTGCGCAGTGGCCAGCGGGCACGGCTGGAACGCGTACGGACGTTCCTGCACGACGACCCTGGCCATGCGCACAGCCTGCTGGAACTTGCCCAACTGGCCTGCATGAGCCCCAGCGCACTGCGCCGGCACTTCGTCCAGGCGTATGGCTGCTCGGTGTTCGACTACCTGCACGAACAACGCATGCGACATGCCGAGCAGGGCCTTCGCGAATCCGGCTGGAGCGTGGAACAGGCGGCTGCGGAAACCGGCTATCGGCATCCCAGCAACTTCGCTGCCGCATTCCGCAAGCGCTTCGGGCTGGTGCCCAGCCGCTGGCGCACCGGCCCTTCGAAGGTTGGTTGAAGCGCATCTGCCCGGGCAGGTGTCGACCTTGGTCGACACGCTTTCGCGCCACCGGGTTGCCGGCCAGCGGCCGGCACTACCCC
>NZ_JBFTOJ010000322.1:0-1266 GCF_056397905.1 Stenotrophomonas sp. 05L414_2 | reverse complement strand
ACGTGGATGAGGAGCTGGTGCGCAGGCCGCTGAAGTGGAACCCGGCGGACATCGGCCGCTTCATGGTGTTCTTCGGCCCGATCAGCTCGATCTTCGACCTCAGCTGCTTCGCCCTGATGTGGTACGTGTTCGATGCACGCACGCCGGCCGACCAGGGCCTGTTCCAGTCGGGCTGGTTCGTGGTCGGGCTGCTGACCCAGACGCTGATCGTGCACATGATCCGCACGCCCAAGGTACCGTTCCTGCAGAGCATCGCTGCGCCGCCGCTGCTGCTGATGACCGGGGCGATCATGGCCATCGGCGTGATCCTGCCGATGAGCCCGTTGGCTGGCTACTTCAAGCTGCAGGCATTGCCGGCCGGTTACTGGCCGTTCCTGGTGGCGATCCTGTTCGGCTATGCGGTGCTGACCACCGCGCTGAAGAAGCTCTACATCCGCCGCTACGGCTGGCAGTAAGCGCGCCGGCGCAGGGAGACGCATCATGGACTTCAACCCCCACCTGCCCGCGTTCAACGCGGGCGCCACCCTCAGCTCGCTGATCAGCCTGTCCGTTGCTTTCGTGCTGGGTGCGCTGATCGGCCTGGAGCGGCAGTTCCGCCAGCGCACCGCCGGCCTGCGCACCAATACGCTGGTAGCGGTGGGTGCAGCGGTGTTCGTCGACCTGGCCGTGCGCTTCCACGACCTGTACGGCGGGCCGCCGTCGCCACTGCATGTGGTGGCCTACGTGATCTCCGGCGTCGGCTTCCTCGGTGCCGGCGCGATCATGAAGGATGGCGCCCAGGTGTCGGGCCTGAACACCGCCGCCACCCTGTGGGGTTCGGCTGCGGTCGGCGCCTGTGCCGGCATCAAGCTGCTGCCTGAAGCGGTACTGGCTGCGGTGTTCGTRCTGGCTGCCAATACCCTGCTGCGGCCGGTGGTGAACCGCATCCAGCGGCAGCCGCTGCCGGAAGCGTTCAGCGAGGCCACCTATGCCATCAACGTGGTCTGCCAGCGTGAGCAGCAGGCCGAGGTGCTGGACCGGCTGCTGCTGTTGCTGGAGCAGGCGCAGTACCCGGTACGCGCGGTCGACCAGCGGCCGTTCGGCGAGCGCGATGTCGAGATCGAAGCGGTGCTGTACGCCACCACGGTCGATGGCGCTGAACTGGATGCAGTGCTGGCAACGCTGGCCGCCACGCCGGGCGTGCTGCAGGGATTCTGGAACGCCAGCCTGGAAGAGTAGTGCCGGCCGCTGGCCGGCAACCTCATGAACTGCGGAAACGCTTGCCAG
>NZ_JBFTOJ010000321.1:0-1273 GCF_056397905.1 Stenotrophomonas sp. 05L414_2 | reverse complement strand
TCGTCTGCCCGCAGTTGCCCGATCTCAACGCGACCACGTTGCTGGGACAGATCCGCACCTTGCGCCCGGAGACCATCCGCATCGCACTGGTCGATGCACAGCATGGCAACCGGCCGCCGCCGGCACGCCTGATCGGGGTCGCCCATCGCTTCCTGCCATTGCCGCTGGCACCAGAAGTACTGCTGGAAGCATTGACCAGCCTGGAAGAGCTGCGCGAAGTGCTGGACAGCCCGCGCCTGCGCGATGCCATCGGCCGCATCGAGAAGCTGCCTTCGCCGCCGCACCTGTACCTGAGCCTGACCCAGGCACTGGAACATGACGACGACGCTGACAGCGCCGATGTCGCCAAGCTGGTCGCCGCCGACCCGGCGATCGCGGCCAAGGTGCTGCAGCTTTCCAATTCGGCGTTCTTCAGCCAGGGCCGCACCATCGCCGACCTGCGCACCGCCGTGACCCGGCTGGGCCTGGCCACGCTGCGTGACCTGGTGCTGGCCAGTGAGGTGTTCTCCGCGCCCACYTTGTCCGGGGCCGAACGCAATTCGCTGCAGCAGCGTGCCTTGATGGCCTCGCGATTGGCCGCACGCCTGCTGCCCGACTCCAGCGCCGAACTCGGTGCCACCGCCGCCCTGCTGGCCGACATCGGCCTGCTGCTGCCGGGTGTACGCAACGAGCGCAGCGAAACGGAGCCGGCCGATGATGATCGCCCCGGGCATGCCGAAGCCGGCGCCTATCTGCTGGGCCTGTGGGGCCTGCCGATGCCGATCATCGAGGCGGTGGCGTTCCATCTGCAGCCGCAGCGCGCCAATACACGCAGCTTCTGGGTGACCGGTGCGGTGCACGTGGCACTGGCGCTGGTCAACGGTGACCCGGTGGATGAAGAGTATCTGCAGCGCGCCGGTGTGCTGAACAAGCTGCCGCAATGGCGCGAGCACGCCAACAGCCTGATGGGGCTGGTGCCGAGCGAGGCCTGACGTTTACGTCACGGGAATGTTGAAGGCAGGTTGCAAAGAGTGCTGTCGTTGTTCAGGGACGGACCGCGATGGCCTCGATCTCCACCCGTTGGGCCGGATGGGCCAAGCCCGCCACCTGGAAGGTAGAACGGGCCGGCAGAGCTGTGCTCTTTGCGGGACTACCGAAGAACTGTGAGTAGCCCGCAGCGAACCCCGCCAGATCCATCCTGCCACCGGTTTCCTCACCGCCAACGAGATAAACTTGCAGTTTCACCAGGTCTTCCATTCGCAATCCAATGCTTGCCAGTTGCTCGTGGATCTGC
>NZ_JBFTOJ010000320.1:0-1275 GCF_056397905.1 Stenotrophomonas sp. 05L414_2 | reverse complement strand
CCGAGAAGGAGCGCGAGCGGAATCAGGACGGCGGCGAGAACCACCTCCAGGCGAAACGAGGATTCGTGAAGCCAGGCTGCCTTCAGGCCCTGCAGTGACCATCCCAACGCCTTCAAAGTGCGCGCCGGACCTCGGGGAATGTGACCAAACTGTCCAGGCATGTCTTGGCAGATAGAGTGGAAGGGCCCCGCTTCCGCAGGTTCTTCCGCAGTCTGCTAGTGGATAGGTCGGAGTTTGGTCGGAACCCCAACCCCCAAGCGGGAGTCAGCTCACTTTGCCGCGCTGGCGGACAAGTCGACAATCGCGCGGGTCCCTTCACCCACTGGTTTGGATTCGAAGGTCAGCTTCCAGCCAAGATGCCCGCAGAGCCTGGCGATCAGCTCGAGCCCAATCCCCTGCCCATCCCGGGCCTCCCCCCTGGCCATTTTGGCGTACAGGGCACTGATTTCCTCCGGCGACATGCCGTGTCCGGGGTCCTCGATCATGACCTGCCACTGGGCATTCACCGATACACGGATAGCCCCTCGATCACTGTTCTCGATTGCGTTTCTGATCAGATTTCCAACCACCACCGACAGGACCGCGACAGGAGCCAATACTACCGGGTCGCCATCTGCGGTGACTTCGATGGTCAGCAACTTGTCGCCGCACAGATACAGATGGTCGTTGGCCAGCACGCGTACGACCTCCTTCAGATCCAGCAGTTCGCTCACTCTCTCAAGACGATCTGGGCTTTTCGCAAGGACTAAGAGAACAGAGATCAGCTCATCGACCGAGCTTGTTACCTCCTTGATGCGGATAAGCTGGTTCCGCACCGTCCGGGGAGAGGCGTTTGGGTTGGAGGCCAGATCCGCTGCTCCTCCAATGATGGCGATAGGTGTGCGCAGTTCATGGCTGACACTGTTGATGAACTGCCGCTCACGTTCGACAAACTGCTCGTTTCGCCGAATGTAATCGTTGAGGGAGTCGGTGATGACCGCCTGCTCGTAACTGGCATCGGGTCCCACCTCGATTTCCTCGCCAGGCTGCTCGGGGCTAAGGCGACGGATCCTGTTTGAGAGGTCCGTCAGCGGCTTCAGAACACGGCCCAGGCCCCAACCAACCAAGAGTCCCAACAGAAGCACCGCCAAGACGTTGGAGCCGAACATCCATAGCCCGACATTGTCTTCGTGCTTCTGGAGTTCGGTGATCTCCAGGGCCAAGACCAACTTCCGTCCACGAACCTCGCGAACCAGGATTACCTTGTCCTGGTTGCCAAGACGGACACCGTCGTGG
>NZ_JBFTOJ010000319.1:0-1332 GCF_056397905.1 Stenotrophomonas sp. 05L414_2 | reverse complement strand
GGCCGCTGCGCTCGCCGGGCATGGCCCGGCGCTACCTGTAACCGCCTGCGGCGGTTACTGCCGCAGTTCGCGGTAGGTCGCGGCCGGGGCGGCAATGCCAGGGCTGGCGCGCCACGGGTTGATGTCCAGGCCACCGCGACGGGTATAGCGGCCTTCGACTTCCAGCCACTGCGGCCGGCAGCGCGCGGACACTTCACTGAAGATGCGCTCGACGCACTGCTCATGGAACTCGGCGTGCTCGCGGTAGCTGACCAGGTAGCGCAGCAGGCCGGCACGATCAATCTGCGGGCCGCGGTAGCGCAGGCTGACAGTGGCCCAGTCCGGCTGCCCGGTGACCGGGCAGTTGGACTTCAGCAGGGCCGAGACCAGGGTCTCCTCCACCAGCGCATCGGCGTTGGCCGACAGGTAGTCCGCCTGCGGCGGGCCATAGCAGTCGATGTCCACCTCAAGGCCGTCGATCGACTCGCCCAGCGGTGATTCGCGCAACGCCGGCAGGCCGAACGTGACCTGGACCGGGGCGCCGGCGCAGGCCGACAGGTCGGCGACGAGGCGCTCGCGCAGGGCTTCGGCACTGTCGATGCGGGTGCTGTTGAGGGAGTTCAGGTACAGCTTGAACGACTTCGATTCGATCAACCGCGGCGAGGTGCACGGCACCTGCACGGTGGCGACGGCGACCTGCGGTTTGCCACGCGGGTCAAGCCAGCTCAGCTCGAAGGCGTGCCAGCGGTCATGGCCGACGAAAGGCAGCGCGGCCTCGTCGAGGCCGATCTCGGCACGGGCGCCGACGCGCGGGATGGGAAACAGCAGGCCGGGATCGTACTGCGACGGGTAACTGACCTCGCGACCGAGGCTGGAATCCTGTGGGGTGTTCATGGTGCTTATTGTATCGCGCGCAGAGCGGGCCTTCGGCCGGGTCGGCCAACGGCGGAGCCCCTCCGTGGTGGGGTTGGTTGGTCGCGGAAAGCCCCGACTCCCGGGTGCGGGCCGGGCGGGTGGGGCTGGCGGGGACGCCGTGAATCCATCCTTGGAGGCTTAGCCGCGCCATCCATGGCGCGGATACCCCGCCACCCCCACCCGCCCGGCCCCCAGACACATTTCTGCCGCCGATCCACCACGGGAAAGATCAGAAAAACAAAATCAAAAGCCGATACTTCAGACGTTCATGATGTCCGCCGTGTCGACCAAGGTCGACACCTACCAAAGCAGGATGTCGTTCCGACAGCCGCGGGAARCTGTCGAAGGCGGGGTGGGTCCGGTTGCGGGGGTGTCCGCGGCATGGATGCCGCGGCCAAGCCCCCATGGACGGGTTTACGGCGTCCCCCGCTCCCCCGC
>NZ_JBFTOJ010000318.1:0-1333 GCF_056397905.1 Stenotrophomonas sp. 05L414_2 | reverse complement strand
GTATTGAACATCGACAATCTGTCAAAAGTAAATAACAGTACTTAACACGTAAATCTGATAATGGATTTGCGTGTTTTTTATAGGGTGGATAGAATGCCGAGAGTGACTGATAGGGGAATAAGGTAAAAATAAAGGTTCTAAGTCAAATGTTGGGGTGATGTGATCTTTTAGCACGTTAACCCAGATGAACCCCGATATCTTTATACTTTAAATTTAATAAGATTTTTGCTCGAAAGTGATCGAAGCGTCGAAAGCCATATGCATTCCGTTTCATCACTTTTGTTTTATTATTAATGCCTTCTAAGAAGCCGTTGGAATAACCAAAACTAAAGCTATTTAATATTTCTACTTGCCAGTTTTTCAATGTTTGAATTGCTTTTAAGAAAGCTGGTAATTTTGTCTCTTCTACCTTACGGTAAAAAGCTAGTAATCGCTTCTTCACTTCTACGACATCATTTTTTGCCTTTGCCCAATCAAACCATTCACAATAGGCTTCCTTTAATTCATGAGCTACTTTTAATGTTTCAGACATTTCTGTATAGCGCTGTAAGTACCACTGTTGTTTTGATGATAATTTAGATGCACGTTTATAAAATACATGACGCATACGTTTACACTTTGTGCGATTGTATTTGTCCCATTCTTTTTGTACTTGTCGGCGCACTTCATCCATTGCCCAATAGATATAACGGCTAAAATGAAAGCGGTCTGCCACAATAACAGGTCGACCTAGCGATTGACGAACAGCTGCTTTAAAACTTGGATTCATATCCATGACCACTATCTCAACATCTGCTCCATACTGACTTAAGTAATTTTTTATTGTTTCTTTTTTACGATTTGGTAAAATATCAATCGGTTCACGCGTCTCCGCATTCGCAATTATTAGCTGATACGTACCTGCATCTGTATCACCTTTATACTCATCAATCGCAATCGCTTTTGGTAAACGTACACCCTCTACTAATTGTTTATTCGCTACCTTTTTAAAACGGCGAATAATCGTCGTGGATGATGTACCTAGTACTTCTGCAGCTTCTTTAAATGTTTTAGCTTTAATAGCACGTATACTCACTACTTGATTCCATTCCTTTGAGTAACGTTGATATTTATCTACAAAGGGGGATTTTTCAGAGAAACGCTTTCCACAATYACAAACATAACGACGACGTTTATAKAAAAGAATAGTTAAACGTTCAAACCATTTTAAATGATTGATCTTTTGTATACGGTAATCGTGAACCTTCGATGTTTCTTTTTTACAAACTGGACATTGATGCGTACGTTTAGGCAATTGCACATACAATGCGATTCGATCGCCTACTTCTTCTAC
>NZ_JBFTOJ010000317.1:0-1355 GCF_056397905.1 Stenotrophomonas sp. 05L414_2 | reverse complement strand
ATTCCTGTCTTTGTTGTGTTCCAGGGCAACAATCCTGGATTGTCGCTTTCGAGGTAAAGATACCCTCGGAAATAATTAAACTGCTGATGGAATGAAGGGGCTGGATGCACGCCCCAGCCAGTCTGTGCAGTTTGATCGGCAAAAAGAAGGAGGCGTCCGTTGCAGAAGACGTACCATCCTGCATTCTCGCTGTCCYGGTCGGATATGCCGCTGATGCACGTATAATCAACCGTTCCGCCGGAAAGCTTATAAGTGCCTCGACGTACGTGGGGCGATATCTCGGTCGACGACTTGATGGTCAGCGAATCTACGGTTGATAGAATTTCGCCGTTAAAAGATATAATGAGTCCGGCGGAAATCGCGGCTGTATGTGCCAGGCGGATGCGCTCGCGCAGCTCTCCGCGGAATTTTCCTAGTGCGAATTCCTGAGCAACATCTTCCCTGAGGCTGTCCACGAGGATCACCGTGCCAGTGACTCTGCTAAGAGGTGCGCTATGAACAAAAACATTGCTTAGAGGGAAGCTCCACTCTTTATCGTCCTCCCAAGCAAGCACGTCGACGCCTAGGCCGAATTCGTCAATGTCAGTTTGAGACGTGATCGTAAACTTCTTTGCAATCTTGAAGAGAGTTCTCTTCATTCCCACGCCGAAGTGACCTACTGAATGAGCAACGGTAGGGGCCTGATTTGTCAATCGTCCAAATCGGAATGCGTAATTTTTGGCGATATCCAGTGGAATTCCACCGCAATTATCCCTAAGAAGGAACTGGCTGCCATCGATGGTCATTTCGATCGCTAGTCCTCGAAAATCACCGTTTGGTCTGATTCTTCTAGCGCCGTCGACAGAGTTGTCGACCAAGTCGACAATGGCGGAGATGAGGTCTACATCTCGCACGAGTGTGTCGATGAAGAGCTTCTTAGTTGGCTCCGCGTCTGCGTAGTGTTCGTTCATCCATGCCCCCTGTGGCTTTGAAATTTCAAATCTCCGGTCGCTGGAGTCTTACACCGGCCCCGTAAAAACGCAACGGGATCAGGTACATGGACCGCGTCTTGGCTGGTAGGGATGTAGCGGGCCGATCGACAACTCAAAAAAAAAGCGTTAGAATTCATCGACATTACTACACCAGGGGGTCTCTTGAAGGTCGTTGAACTGTTCGCTGGTGTTGGTGGGCTGACGTTGGGAGCTGCCCGCGCCGGGTTCGATGTTCGTCTAGCGGTCGAGCTTGACGCGCGCGCGGCTGCTGCCCACGCCTGCAACTTTCCGAGCGTCGCCCACTTGAATCAAGACGTCTCTGCTCTGGACGCCAATGGCCTTCTTCATGCTGCGGGGCTTAAGTACGGGGAGCTGGATGGGATC
>NZ_JBFTOJ010000316.1:0-1373 GCF_056397905.1 Stenotrophomonas sp. 05L414_2 | reverse complement strand
GTAATGTAGTGATAACCGTTTTACCGACATCTGTATCCGTCCCAACAACCCAAAAATGTTGCATCGTTAACCTCCCCCTCTTTTTAAGTTAACTGTTTACAGCTTTTAAGTTAACACATTTAATTTTATTTTGTAAATGCTATTTCCATATTTCTTCAAAAACGGCCCTTTTCTTTGCGAAAAATAGAGAATATTGCAATAACTCAAGAATTTTTTCATCAATAAAAAAACTAGATTCTTACCATGTGGCCAAATCTAGTGCTGGTTAATGTATATTTTCACAGATATGTTAATAATCATCTTTGTCCATTTTTATTAATTAGAAGGCTATTCTAACGTAGAGCCCTATGAAACTTTAGTGCAGAATAGAGGTAACTATGACAAAAAAATATATAGAAAAATATAGTAATTTATGTTTATTATAAATGTCAACACCAATATGTACATTTTTGCTCGTTTAAGGATGTACAAAATTACTCGTTTTCCGAGGTTAAATGATGCTTTAATCGGTATGAATCACCGACGATTGTGACAACGCTTGCGTGATGTAAAATACGATCTAAAATCGCATTCGCTAACTTCGGTTCAGGGAAAATTTCATCCCATGATTTGAAGTTCACATTCGTTGTGAAAATCGTGCTACGTTTTTCATAACGGGCATCAATGAGCTGGAAAAACAGCTTCGCATCCTCTGGATCGATTGGTAAATAACCAATCTCATCAATGATTAGTAATTTATATTTCGTATAATGCTTTAAACGGCTCTCTAACCGGTTTTCTAAGCGGGCTTTTTTCAGATTCTGAATTAAGTCATGGCACTTCATAAAATAGGTGCTTGTTCGCTTTTTAGCTGCAGTTATGCCTATTGCTGTGGCCAGATGGGTCTTGCCGACACCACTTGGACCAAGGAATACAATATTCTCATTTTCTTCGATAAAACGAAGACTCTGAAAATCGAGTATTTGTTGCTGGTTAATACTTGGTTGGAAATCAAAATTAAAATCCTTTATTTCCTTTAAATGTGGAAATGCAGCGACTTTCACCATCGCATGAATCATATTTTGCTCACGTACATCGATTTCATAGTTTGTTAATTTAATAAGTGTATCGATAAAAGAAAGCTCATTTTTAATGCTAAAGTCGATGACTTCATTCAAATGGATGCCCATTTGCTTTAATTTTAAATACTCTAAGTTTTGCTGTAGTTGCTGATAATTTGTACTCATTATTGAATTCATTTATACATTTCTCCAATCGCTGCTAAATTCCGTTTCGCTAAATCATTAATATCAGGGTATTCGGGCATGGCCTTTGTCATCAGTTCACGATAATGTGCCTCTTGATAATTTAGTTTTGCTTCACTTATTTTGTGT
>NZ_JBFTOJ010000315.1:0-1392 GCF_056397905.1 Stenotrophomonas sp. 05L414_2 | reverse complement strand
GATTTATAAGAATATACCTTATTTTGGGTAAGTTAATTTACATATAAAACTAGAACAACTATAATCGAACAAGTACATGGTTATAATAAGGAGAGAATTACTATGTCTAAAAAAATGGAAAATGGCTTATTATTTATTTGGATTGTCTCTGTCGTTGCAACAATGGGTTCCTTATACTTTTCTGAAATTCGCCATTATGAACCTTGTAAAATGTGTTGGTACCAACGAATTTTCATGTATCCAATTGTCATTATGACAACGATTGCCTTTATTCAAAAAAATGCACGTATTGCTGTAACAACAGCTGTTTTTGCCATTATGGGAGGCAGTATATCACTTTACCATTATGGTATTCAAAAGCTTAGTTTTTTAGCTGAAACTGCACCTTCTTGTGGCCTTGTTTCATGTACTGGTGAATATATTAACTGGTTAGGTTTTATCACAATACCATTTTTAGCGCTAACTGCATTTATTTTAATTGCAGGGGCAAGCTTTTATGTAATGAAGGCTGCTAAAAAAGCAAATTAATTACGAGACCGTGTTCTACAATTGGAATACGGTCTTTTCTACGGAGGAAGATTTATGTTTCATTATGAAATAAATACGAATAATTTAACAGTCGAGGATTTATTACGCAATCATTGGCGACTTGGTAAAAAAATAGTCCATGAATTGCGAATGGCGAAGGCTATCACAACAATTGACGGAGAGCCTATTCAGTGGAATGATCCACTACAGGTAGGAACAATCATAAAATTCACATTCCCTATGCCGACATCTAATTATCAACCGACACCGGTTTGTGCAATTGATGTCGTCTATGAGGATGACCATTGTTTGATCGTTTCCAAACCTAAAGGCATGTCGACACATCCAAATGATGCACGCGATACTCACACTTGTATGAATCATGTTATGGCTCATATTAAAGATCAAGGCGGCACTTATGCGGAGCATGTCCATCGTTTAGATAAAGGGACACAAGGTTTGTTACTTGTAGCAAAACATCCTTTAGCAAAATCAATCTTTGACCGTATGATTGAAGAAAAATCCATTATTCGAACATACGCTGCAGAAGTACAAGGAAATTTACGCTCTTCATCCGGCACGATTTCTGAAGGAATCGGAAAAGACCGACATCATGCAACAAGACGTGTCGTTTCAAAAACTGGACAGCATGCGGTTACACACTATGAAGTTGTAGCGCGCTATAAAAGCTCTTGTGTTGTTCATCTAATTCTTGAAACAGGAAGAACACATCAAATTCGCGTACATTTAGCACATATCGGTCATCCGATTATTGGAGATACAATGTATGGAGCAAGAGAAACGGCAAGTGACGACTATGAGCTCCATGCTATCCAATTGGAATTCGAGCATCCATTTTTAAAT
>NZ_JBFTOJ010000314.1:0-1394 GCF_056397905.1 Stenotrophomonas sp. 05L414_2 | reverse complement strand
GTGAGGAATGTCATGGCTGAGTCCATATCTGAGGTTACTCAATTCCTCAATCGGGTGCGAGACGAGGAGGCGAACCTTAAGACGGACGCAAACGCACCGACTCCGCTTAAGGACGCGATTACCAAGGCTAAGGCCTTGAACGTAACTAGCGAGCATCAGCAGCTCAAAGTGACATCCAAGTTTGCATGGCCAGCAGCTGCCCCGCGCCCAAAGACAAAGTCGGATACAATCAAAATCCAGTATTCAGTCGACCGATCCAAGCTAGAAGCCTTGCAGGAGTTTTTGAAAGGCGAGATACCATCCACAAGCGGCAGCGCGATTGGGCTTTTCACCCTGGAGGAATACTATTCACTTCATCTGGGGGATGGCCAAGATGAATGAGAAGCCTGGTTCTTTTACGAAGATTGATTATCGGGTGAGGCCCGCGAAGCAAATTGAGCGCCGAATGATCTCGGAGGCGCTCTCCTGCCTCATGAGGCTCGGCCCAATGGGTAATTATTGGTACGCAGGGATGGGGAGCATCTCGTTCTTGGACTTCACTATGATTCATAGGGCGCTTGGAATCCAAGAGATGCTAAGCATCGAGCATTCCAAGTTCGCTGAGCGGGTGGACTTTAACAAGCCTTTCAGCTGTATCCGCATCATTGAAGGCGAGGCTGAATCGGTATTGCCCGGACTAGATTACTCGACGCCAGGCATAATTTGGCTCGACTACGATGGAAAGCTGGACCTTGGCCAGCTAAAAGACTTGGGACTACTTGCGAAGAAGATGGCCCCAGGCAGTGTTTTTCTCGCAACAATAAATTGCGAATCTGGCAAAAACAGTGGCGCCGTTAAGAGTGAAGCAGATCGTCTAAAAAAGGCCGTCGGGGCTGCACTTCTGCCCGCCGGCTTTACGCCATCATCGATCGAAGGAGTGAAGTATGCTCGCGTCATCCGAGACATTGTGGATGCGCAGATCACCTCGGAGGCGAGTGATCGCAGAAAGATTGGCTCCGATCCACACCCCGTCAGTGTTCATCAATTTTTGAATTTCAATTATTCCGACAATGCAAGAATGTGCACGCTCGGATGGTTTGTTGATGCCAATGACGCTCTGACTCAGTGCGCATTTGATTCACTAGACTTCTACAGACCAAGCATAGACTGCTTTACCATTCAGCCTCCGGTCCTGACTCCCAAGGAAATTCGGCATCTTAATAATCAACTCCCTAAGACAGCGATCCCAACTTCACCGGGCCTCTCACAGGACGATGCAAAGAACTACACTAAGCTGTATCGATATTTCCCCACGTATTTCGAAGTACTAGAGGCATAACTCCGAGCCCAGCGCTTCGTATACACAAATAGCACGAACAGAAGGTCGGGATGCTGTGAAAATGGCTGATGCGGCC
>NZ_JBFTOJ010000313.1:0-1412 GCF_056397905.1 Stenotrophomonas sp. 05L414_2 | reverse complement strand
GCCATGGGCTGGCACTACTGTGGCTTGGCGAATACGTCCAGGCCTTTGCCGGTTTCCAGAAGCGATTTCAGGCTCGACAGCACGATCGGCCAGCCCTGGCGGATGCCGGTATCCATGCCGCTGCCCGGTTCCAGCTCGTCATGGGTCACCGTCAGCTTGACCATGTCCTCATACGGCACGATCTCGAACGTCACCCGGCTGTAGGCCTTCGGGTTGTCCGCCTGCGAGGCGGCGGCCCAGGTGATCACCAGTCGCGAGGGTGGGGTGTTTTCCACCACTTCGCCCACCAGTTCGACCTTGCGCTCGTCGTTGGCGCGCACGTGCTGCCAGYGCGAGCCGGGTTTCCAGTCCGATACGTTTTCGTGCCCCCAGTAGGTGCGGGCAATCTCCGGCCGGGTGATGGCTTCGAACACCTTCTGCGGCGTGGAGGCGATATAGATCACGTGGATGAAACGGGTGGATTCAGCGCTCATCGTCATTGTCCTTCCAGTTCCTGTTTGAGGTCATGCAGCAGGCTCAGGCGCTGCTGCTCGAACTTGCTTACCCAGCGCRTATAGACGTCGTGCAGTGGCACCGGGTTGATGAAGTGCAGCTTCTCGCGGCCACGCCTGACGGTGCTGATCAGGTTGGCGTCTTCCAGCAGGCCCAGGTGCTGGGTAACCGATTGCCGGGCCATCTGCAGGTGCTCGCAGAGCTGTCCCAGCGTCTGCCCGTTGCGCTCGCAGAGCAGGTCCAACAACGTGCGGCGCGTGGGGTCGGCCAGTGCCTTGAACACCTTGTCTGCATCCATGGGGGCTTTCAGTTCCAGTTGTCGATCTTGACGTCGTGTGGGCTGGGCTGACCGCGCCCGGTTTCCAGCAGGGATTTCAGGCTCATCAGGAAGATGGCCCACTTGGTGCTGCAGTGGTGCATGAACTCCACGCGCTCCTTCCAGCCTTCATGGCTGAACAGCACGATGCAGTAGTCGCCGTCCTGGTGCAGGGCGAAGCGCGCGGTGGTGCCGATCCATTCCGGTGGGCCGTCGATGAATTCCCACAGCACCCGCTCGTTCGGCTGCAGCTGCAGCAGCTTCATCTGCATGGCGCCGATTTCCTGGCCGTTGGCGGTGAAGCGGGCGGTGACGGTGCCGCCGGGGTGGCGGTCGCCGGTGGTGTCCTCGGCCCACCAGGCGGCGATGCCTTCGGGGGTGGCCAGGGCCTGGTAGACCTGGGCCGATGGGGCTTTGATGCCGACTCTGTGTGCGATATCCACCATGACTGCGGCTCCACGGTGGGCGGCGGGGTGCCGTCCGTGGGGTCACAATAGGCAGGTAAATGCCTGCATGTCAACTCCGCCGCCGTGAACGCACGGTCGTGGTAGTGCCGGCCGCTGGCCGGCARCCTGGTCGAGTTGGGGGACTGCAGTTGCCGGCC
>NZ_JBFTOJ010000312.1:0-1428 GCF_056397905.1 Stenotrophomonas sp. 05L414_2 | reverse complement strand
GATCATACTGTGGATGGATTGGAAGAGTTACACACTTATTTATTAGATTTAGAGCGTCAAACAGGGATGAAGCCACCTATTGTTTTGGAATCAACGGGTCACTATCATGCCCCAGTTGTACAGTTTTTAGAAGCAAGAGAATACATTGTCATTATCGTAAACCCACTGGTTTCTTACCGAGCAAAAAGTTCTAGCTTGCGCAAAACCAAAACAGATGCCATTGATGCTTACCACTTAGGCGAACTGTATTACAAAGAGGATTTAGCGCCTCAGAAAAAGCGTGGTGTACAGTTATTAAACCTTCGGCATCTAACAAGGCAACACGAAAATATGACGGGAATTATGATTCAAACAAAGCTTCAATTTCAAGCCGTATTAGATCAAATATTCCCTGAGTACAAAGGAGTTTTTGGAGATCTATACGCTGAGATTTCTATAAAAACTTTACAAGCTTACCCTACTTCTGAATCAGTCAAAGAAGCAGGTGTAGAAGAGATCGCACAATTCATTGATACACATTGCAAAGCACGTTCGTTTAATTGGGCGCTTGAAAGATCGGAAAAATTAATCGGAGCTGCAGAACGCAATCCATTTCAATCAACTCTTTATCAAAGTCTTCTAATCAGTTTGAATATGTATATTGATTTACTTCAAGTGTACCACCAGCAACTTTCTACGTTGGAGCGTGAGATTGATGAGTTAGCGGCACAACTTGAAGAATATGAATTACTCCAATCAATTCCCGGTATTGGTGAAAAAATCGCTGCAACGATTATTTCWGAAATYGGRGAAATTGATCGGTTTAATCATCCGAAAAAGTTAGTAGCCTTTGCAGGACTAGATCCCAGTGTGTTTGAATCAGGTCGCTTTAAAGGCACGAAAAATCACATTACTAAACGCGGCTCGGCTAGGCTTCGCCAYATGCTTTATACAGCTGTTCGTTGTTCTATTCGAGATAGTCGGAAAAAGAAAACAACACCTGAAACTRTCGCACGAAATAAGCGATTACGAGCCTTCTACGATTTAAAACGTGAGGAAGGAAAGCCATATAAAGTAGCTATCATTGCTTGTGCGAATAAGCTTTTACACTGGATTTATGCGATTTTAAAAACGAAAACACCATTCCAAGAAACTATGTAGTAACAGCATTTTCAAATACAACAAAAACCTTCCAAATTGAATTCGGAGGGTTATTTGGGTTGCGCTTTTTAGTATAGCATGAAGTGTTTWTTAATTTAAAAGATTTTTATTGACAATCTATTAGCTGGTTTAGTTAAAGATTTGCTTTCTTTAAAATCACTCTGATAATGCTATTCTTCAAAGTAATCAGATTTAAAAAAAGGATTAACTCTAATTTCCCTTAAAAAGTATTTTATTGATGTATGCTTATTTAAGTATTCTCGTTTAGGAATTAACACTTCCCTTTTC
>NZ_JBFTOJ010000311.1:0-1561 GCF_056397905.1 Stenotrophomonas sp. 05L414_2 | reverse complement strand
CTCCACTACATACGAAAAACACCGAATTTTT
Source organism: Stenotrophomonas sp. 05L414_2 (assembly GCF_056397905.1). Lineage (NCBI taxonomy): Bacteria > Pseudomonadati > Pseudomonadota > Gammaproteobacteria > Lysobacterales > Lysobacteraceae > Stenotrophomonas > Stenotrophomonas sp. 05L414_2. The sequence goes on along the minus strand of NZ_JBFTOJ010000311.1, from coordinate 1,530 downwards.
CCAATACTTTCTAGTGTATTATTTCTTTTTTTATTCTAACCAAAAAATCAAATCTCATCCTATTTTAAACTGTACCCTATAAGATAGACACTTTGAAAAAAGTCTATCCTATAGGGTACTTTTGTTTATAATGAGAAAAAAGATGTCGGAGCGRAATGAAATGACGAAAAGATTATTTACTAAAAAAGAGCAAGAACAAYTAAAMTGTAATCCTAATRTCCARGCTATTAGTGATAAAGCGATTACTTATACTGAGGARTTYAAACGCCATTTTATYGCAGAAAATGAAAAAGGRAAACTCCYAAGAACGATTTTTGAAGAGGCWGGTTTAGATGTTGAACTGATTGGTTTGAAGCGCATTAGTTCAGCGGGAAAGCGTTGGCGTGCAGCTTATCGTACAACTGGAGTAGCGGGTCTACAAGATACACGGAAAGCGAATTCAGGTCGTCCAATAGAACGGGAATTAAGTTTTGAAGAAAAAATTGCACGATTAGAAGCGAAAAATCGATTATTACAAGCGGAGAATGAACTTTTAAAAAARCTCGATCTACTCGAAAGGCAGATGTTAAAGAAGAAATAACAATCCCAACAGAATTAAAATTTGATTTAATCAGTAAAACGATTCAAAAATATAAACTAAAACGTTTAGTAACCTATCTATGTGAAATCATGGGCGTATCTCGTTCAGGTTACTATAATTATTTCACAGAAAAATCAGCACAAAAGCGTGCAACCCATGAGTTAGCAGATGAAGCCGTCAAAGAAATCATTTTAAAAGCGTATCATTTCCGAGGACGTAGGAAAGGTACACGTCAAATTAAAATGACGTTAGAAAATCAATATGGGATAACGTATAACTTAAAACGTATTCGTCGTATTATGAAGAAATTCGAGATTGTATGCCCAATTCGAAAAGCGAATCCRGCACGTAGAATGGCCAAAGCGACAAAAGAACATCGTACATGTCCAAATGAATTACAGCGTAACTTTAAACAAGGTGTAGCAGGAAAAGTATTATTAACAGATATCACGTATTTACCGTACGGAAACGGCAAACGTGCTTACTTATCAACGATTAAGGACGCTGAGACAAACGAAATTTTAGCGTATGAAGTATCTGCTTCATTAAGTATGGATATCGCGCTCAATACTCTTCGTAAATTGAATCGAAATCACCACCATTTAASGRAAGATGCMTTTATTCATTCRGATCAAGGWTTCCATTATACGAATCCAAAATTCCAAAAACTTGTGAAGAAAATGGGACTAGGGCAATCTATGTCACGYCGAGGAAACTGTTGGGATAAYGCSCCWCAAGAATCATTCTTYGGKCATTTTAAAGATGAAACCAATCTGAAAGCRTGYGAAACRTTAGAAGAAGTAAAAMRAGAARTKAARAGTTATATGATKTAYTACAAYCATTATMGAGGGCAATGGWAYTTRAAAAAGCTGCCGCCTGYAAAATACAGACAGCAGCTTCAAAARGTCGCCTAGCTTTTTTTCAAAATGTCCWTTACAAAGGGYACACTT
>NZ_JBFTOJ010000310.1:0-1569 GCF_056397905.1 Stenotrophomonas sp. 05L414_2 | reverse complement strand
GTGGTAGTGATGACGAATACTATAGAGATTTTTGCGTTCAGTTAAGGTGTATTATATTTTCTTTTTAAATTTAATAAAGACATCAAGCTAAACCCGACTATAGCAATACTTAAGCAAACAGTAGAAAATAGATTTTTACCTATTTTGAAGATTAGTAGGAAGAGACTATATATGAACATTAAGGGTACAGCGTATTTCATTCTAAATTTATTTATTWGATGATTTGTCAAATTAAGTGCAACAATTGCTCATTAAAAGCCTCGTTTGCAGTTTTCCAACCAAGACATTTTCTTGGTCGGTTGTTGATATAGTTTAATGATTCTGTTAGTTCTTCTGGTGATACTTCTTCGAAATTTGTTTGCTTAGGGAAGAATTCGCGAAGTAATCCATTTCCATTTTCGTTACTTCCGCGTTGCCAAGAAGAATATGCGTCCGCAAAATAAACATCAATTTTCAAGTCTTTTTCTAACACTTTATAGCAGCTAAATTCTTTACCTCTGTCTGTTGTGGCTGTTTTTATAGTGCCTTTTGGTAATTTAGTATGAAGAAGACGTACTGCTCTTTCCATTGATTGAGCTGAGCGATCTGGTATCAAAAAGCCAACATACCACCGTGTCATTCGCTCAATAAATGTTGCTACACAACCTTTTGCTTTCCCACGTCCAGATACAACTGTATCTAACTCCCAATGTCCAAAGGTTTCACGTTTACGTACTTCTTTTGGGCGTTTAGAAATTGGTGTGCCAATGTTAAATCTTCCCCTTGTTTCGCGGGGCTTTTGGCGCTTTCCTTTTTGACGGAGAACGGTTATAGGCACTTCTAAAAGACCATCGTAAATCCAGCGATAGATGGTTTTAAAACTCAACTGTCCTTGATACAAGCGACCGACAATTTGTTCAGGCGACCAAGTATCCCGCAACTTTCCTTGAACAGCTTCTTTTACTTCTGGCGTACATTTTGACTTGGCACCACAGTTGGATTTATTTTGATGGTAACGTACTTGCGCCTCGTTAGCCGTACTACCGGCGTGGCGTTTTATTTCTCTGGAAATCGTAGAAGGTTGACGATTTAAGAGTTTCGCTATTTTACGAATCGGATAATCAAGTTCCAGGTATGTTTCTATTTTTACACGTTCTGATATGGTAAGATGGGTATAGCTCATAACGATTCCTCCGTTTGAATGTTGGTGTGGTAACTACATTCTACACGAGGTCGTTATGGGCTTCCTTTATATTGATTTCTGAGTGTTGCACTTAATATTACAATCCGTCTTTAGAAAATAAACTACACCTTATGCATGTCCTATTTCATGTATAAGAACCGAAGTGGTATGCCAACTACATAAAAAAGAGTAAATGAAATAAAAAACACAGTCATCAACCCTTTCAACTAGGCCGAAATATTCTAGTTATTTTTGATATAAATCTATCTTTCTCAGCTTCTTGCTAAATATTCAAATCAGGGGCTTGTAAGGAATTATTTTGTAAAGTATTATTACACTATTTTGAATTGAACTTCGAGGGTTACATATGTTATATATTTTATATTTTATAGTCGGTGGCACTATTA
>NZ_JBFTOJ010000309.1:0-1634 GCF_056397905.1 Stenotrophomonas sp. 05L414_2 | reverse complement strand
GGGTATAGCTGACCCGTGCACCGAAGCGCTCGTTCTCGAAGTACGCGCCCACGTTGTAGGTGTTCTTCGAGGTGCCCAGCAGGTTGTGCGAACCATCGGACCAGGTGTGCGCGGTCGTGCCGTTGGCGTAGGTGTAGTTGGCGTTGACGCCGAAGTATTCGCCGATCGGCTGCTCGTAGGCCACTTCCACGCCGGTGACCTTGCCGTCGGCATTGATCGGGGTGGAGATCTGGTAGGTCTCAAGCTGGTTGGTCAGTTCGCTGTACAGCTGGCGCGAGACGACGTCGAAGGCGATGTAGTCCTTCAGGTCCATGTGGTAGGCGCCGATCGACAACAGGCCGCGCGGCATGAAGTACCACTCCAGGTTGGCATCCAGGTTGGTGGACAGGGTCGGCTTGAGGTTCGGGTTGCCGCCGCCGCCGGTCCGGTTCAGGTCGGAACCGTACGAGGACGCGCCCAGTGCCGAGTAGTCCGGCAGGGTCTGGGTCTGCGACGCGGCCACGCGCAGCACGAGGTTGTCGTCGAGGTCGAACTTGATGTTGGCGCTGGGCAGCACGCGGTTGCGCTTGTTCTGGAAGGCCATGCGTTCCCACATGCCGAACAGGCTGCTGACATCCGCATCGGCAGCATTGCTGACGGCGTTGTAGGTATCGATGTCCTGCTTGATGTTGACGTAGCGCAGGCCCAGGTTGCCGCTCCACCAGTCACCGCGGAAATTGGCCTGCACGTAGCCGGCGAAGTTCTTTTCCTTCACCCGCCACTCGGCACCGTAGTTGTGGCGACCGGTCGGACCGTCGTTGCCCGCCAGCCAGGTGGAGTTGTTGGTCACCGCCTCCTTCAGCGCACCGGGGGTGAAGTACCAGATGTTGCGCGGGAAGGTGCCGCCGATATCGCCGGCAAAACCGTTCGGGTAGTTGGAGGTGGCGCCGTTCTTCAGTGCACTCCAGATGTCACCCGGGGTCGCGCCTTCCGGCGACAGCGCTTCGCGCTTGTGATCGGCGAAGCGCACACCGAAATCGAGCGAGCTCAGCACGCCGCCGTCGTTGAAGTACTGGTTGAAGTCGAGCGTGGCCCACTTCTCCTTGTCCTCGGCGGTGACCTGCTGGTTGCCCCAGGTTCCGAAGCTGGTCACGCCGTTGGGCGAGAGGTCGCCGCCGACGTTCCAGTCGATCGGCGAGCCGCTGCCGTGCGTGGCCCAGCTGGCGCCACCGCCGCTGCCCACGGTGACCTCGGCGATGTACTGGCGCGGGGTCTCACCGGTGCCCTTGGTGCTGCCGGCCTGGAACTTGGCGGTCAGGCTGTCGCTGATCTGCCAGTCGGCGTCGAAGGTGACGTAGCTCGACTTGGCCTTCGACTCGCGGTAGATCATGTCGTACACCGCGTAATTGGTGCCCGGCACGCCTGCGTAGGTGGCGTTGGTCAGCACGCCATCCTTGACCACATAGCCCGGGTTCGGCGCCTGYACCTTGGCGAAGCTGTTGCCGAACATCATGAAGTTGCGGTTGTAGTTGTTCGCCTTCAGCTCGGAGCTGAAACCATTCAGGCCCAGGGTGAGGGTGTCGGTCGGCTTGAACTGCAGCGAGACCAGGCCGCCTTTGCGCTCACGGGTCTGTTCGAACAGGGTCGAACCCAGC
>NZ_JBFTOJ010000308.1:0-1640 GCF_056397905.1 Stenotrophomonas sp. 05L414_2 | reverse complement strand
GCATCCGTTCGGCGGCCAGGAACCGCTCCCGGCCGGTCGCTGGATCGGGATAGTCACGGGCGTCCACGAACGCCGGCGCGGCCTGCGCAGCGCCAACCACCATCAGACCGCAGAGCAGCCATCGTGCCGGGAAAGTGCGCATCAGGCGTCCCTCCCCTGCGCCCGCAGGCAGTCGGCAAGCCCGTCGAACAGCCCATGATCGAGCCCGGGCAGCGGTGCCATCAGCCCATCCGGCGCCTCCAGCGCGGCAAAGAAGGCTTCAACCGGCACCCCGGGCCGCATCTCCACCGGGCAGGTCCAGCGACCGTTGTCGACCTGCACCTGGCCGGTGTCACCCTGCACCACCAGTTCGCTGGCCGCCAGCACCCACACACATCGCTGCACCGTGCCCCGATGGGCCAGCACCGCAYAACGGAACTCCATCACCCGGTAGTTGCTGTAATCGCCTTCGCAGAAGGTATCGGCGCACACACGGTCGAACGCCTGTGCAAGCGCTCCCTCAAGCGCGTAGGCCCTGTCCCACCCGGCCTCCCGGGTCGGGTAGTGGATCAGGTCGACATGCGTCCCGCGCGCGAGCGCGGCCAACGGAGCAAGCAACAGCAGGACGCCGCAGCGCCAACGATTCCAGTTCATGGCAGGTCTCCTCGGTTCAGGGTTCCAGCCTGCCCCGGTCACCCGGCCGGCCCCATCGGGAAACCCCGGCCTGGCCGGTCGTCGGCTACCGCGACGGCCCGTCGGCGCCCCACCCTGCACAGCGACCGGCAAAGGCATAAAATGGAGGGCTATCCGTCTACATCCCCCACCTGGAGCACACCATGGGTCTGGAACTCGTCTCGCCCGGCAAGAACCCGCCGGAAGAAATCAACGTCATCATCGAGATCCCGAAGGATTCCGAGCCGGTGAAGTACGAAGTGGACAAGGAAACCGGCGCGATCTTCGTCGACCGCATCCTCTCCACCCCGATGCGCTACCCCTGCAACTACGGCTACGTGCCGAGCACCCTGTGCGGCGACGGCGATCCGGCCGACGTACTGGTGGTGCTGCCGCTGCCGCTGGTCCCGGGTTCGGTGGTGCGCTGCCGTCCGGTCGGCGTGCTGAAGATGAGCGATGAGGCAGGCAGCGACGAGAAGATCCTGGCCGTGCCGGTTTCGAAGATCTTCAGCGGCTATGCCCACGTCGAGGACATCGCCCAGGTGTCCAGCCACTGGCTGGAGCGCATCGGCCACTTCTTCGAGCACTACAAGGACCTGGAGAAGGGCAAGTGGGTCAAGCTGGACGGTTGGGGCGGCGCGGCCGAGGCCAAGCAGATCCTGATCGAGGCGCACCAGCGCCACCTCGACAGCAAGGCCTGAGACTGAACAGCATTGCTCCGGCGCACGGCGTCGGAGCGATGCGGGTCACGTTTCATGACGGCGGCACATCACCTTTGCCGCCGTATTAGGTAAATTGCGTCACTTCACACGTCATCGACATCGACCGTCGAGACAGCCAGGGGAATGTGTCGTGCGTATTCTGCTTGTTGGGGATACAGCCAGCCTGCCGGCTGAGCTGACCGAATTCATTGCCGATCTTGGGGAAGACTGGCAGCCGTTGACCGCCACCGATGGCCATGCCGCGATGACCGCGGTCGCCACCCAGGG
>NZ_JBFTOJ010000307.1:0-1667 GCF_056397905.1 Stenotrophomonas sp. 05L414_2 | reverse complement strand
GTGTCGGATTGCGGGGTGTCAGCCGCATGGATGCGGCTGCCAAGCCTACAAGGACGTACTTGCGGCGTCCCCGCCATCCGACACCGCCCCGCCAACCCACGGATAGCCCGCTGTTGCTGTTGCTTCGGCTCCGGCCTCTGCAGGTGCAGGGCGCAGCCCTGCCGGCCAACCTCACCCCAGCGCGCGCGCCTTCAGTTCGCCCTGCTCATGCAGCGTCACGAAACGTCCCTTCTCATCCCGCCCGACCTGCGCCAGCGCCACCTGCGGATCATGGGTGAAGAACAGATGCACGTTGCGCGCCAGCTTGTCTTCCAGGAACTGCCGCTTCTCGTCGATCAGCAGCTCGGCGTTGCGGTCGTACCCCATGGTGATCGGCACGTGCACCCACGATCGACCCGGAATCAGATCGGCGCAGAACACCACGCCGCCGTGCGCCCCCTCGCCTGCGCGTGCCTGCCCCACGATCTCGGCCAGCATCAGCCCCGGCGTGTGCCCGTCGCTGTAGCTGAAACGCACGCTGTGGCCCAGCACCTTCGAATACTCGCCGTCCACCACTTCCAGGCGGCCACTGGCCTGCAGCAGGCCCGGCAGTTCTGGAATGAAGCTGGCGCGATCGCGCGGGTGCGGCTGCAGCGCGCGCTGCCAATGCTGCGCCCCGACCACGTACGTCGCATTGGGGAACAGCAGTTCCGGTTCACGGCCTTCGTGCCACGCGGCCAACAGGCCGCCGGCATGGTCGAAGTGCAGATGGCTGAGCACCACCACGTCGATGTCTTCGTGCTCGAAGCCGGCTTCGCGCAGCGAATCGATCAGCACATGCTGGCTTTCCTGCACGCCATAGCGCTCGCGCATGCGCGGCTCGAAGAACGCACCGATGCCGGTTTCGAACAGCACCGTCTTGCCTTCCAGCGGGCTCGCCAACAACGCACGACAGGCCAGCTCGATGCGGTTGAGCTCATCCGGTGCTGCCCACTTTTCCCACAACGCGCGCGGCGCGTTGCCGAACATTGCACCGCCATCCAGGCGTTGTGTATTACCGCGGATCGACCATAGTTTCATGACGCAATTATCGGTGGCCGCTCGTTAAATAATCGCTAGTGGGAAAATGAAAAACCCCGCCGTTGCGGGCGGGGTTCTCAGGTTTGCGTCCGCCGGGCCTAGCCCGGCGCAACCGCCGGCTCAGGGAGCCGGCACGACCTGGGCACTGCCGACCGGGTTGCGCGGGTCACTGCCGCCAAACAGTTTGTTGGCCTTGCGATCCCATTCCACCGTCTGCAGGTTGCCCCACACGTGGCTGGAACCGCGGCCGCCGGCAGCGACCTCGCCCGGCAGGTCGATCTTGTGGCCCATCGCCTGCAGCTGCTTGATGGTGCCAGCGTCGAAAGCATTGCTTTCCGCTTCGATCAGGTCCGGCAGCCACTGGTGGTGGTAGCGCGGCAGCGCGGCGACCTGCTGCGCATCCAGGCCAGCGTCGTAGCCCAGGATACCCAGCAGCACCATGGTGATGATGCGGCTGCCACCGGGCGTGCCCAGCACGATCACCTTGTCGTCGTTTTCCATGAAGGTCGGCGTCATCGAGCTGAGCATGCGCTTGCCCGGCTTCGGCGCGTTGGCCGCGTAGCCCATCACGCCAAAGGCATTGGGCGTTCCCGGCTTCAGCGCGAAGT
>NZ_JBFTOJ010000306.1:0-1669 GCF_056397905.1 Stenotrophomonas sp. 05L414_2 | reverse complement strand
GCTATGCATCGGCCAAGGCAGCCGTGATCCAGTTCTCGCTGGAGTCGATAGCCGGAAGGCTTGAAGAGTATAGCATAATACGTAGTATTCCGGCTATTGGAGCTAACTCAGCTGTCAGAATCATAGCAGAAATTGGGAACATTCAGAGGTTTGACAACAACAGACAGTTGAATGCCTATACAGGTATTGATATTAGGCGGTATCAATCCGGGAAGTTTATAGCTAAAGACAAGATTAATAAACGCGGCAATAAACACCTACGTAAAATAATGTATCTAACCGTTCAGAACATGATTAGACAGCGACGATTTGGTGGAAATCACATCGTTGAGTACTACGATAAATTAAAAACGCAACCCTATAACAAATGTCATAAGGTTGCCTCCATCGCATGTGTAAACAAGTTATTGAAAACGATCTTCTTTCTTGTCACACATAATCAAAACTACGACTACAGGTTGGCTCCCTAGTACARTCGTAGCATCAGTTTAACATACTAAAGCCTTATGAAAAATCGAAAAATCACTAGGCTTTATTCGGCATGGTCCAATTTATCAAAATAATATCAGAGAGTTAAGAAAGTTATTATAGATACTTGACTAATCGTAAGAAACATACTAAGATTAGTAGTGCAGACCAAGGCATTGGTTCGTACTACTATTTTTTTATATAGTAGAGGTGAAGAATAGGTCGGGCAGCTCTTTGGATCTTGAATCCGTAAAAAAAACTGACCTACTTCACAACCTTATTTGAATCAGGTTTAAGTATGTTGGATCCTTTGAGATCGTGTATAAGAAATGGGAATCAATAAGGCTAATGTGAAGACTTCAAAACACATAGGGAGGGAGAACATGAAACATGTCATCGCCTTTGATATTAGTATGGGAAAGAGTTATATGGTTGTCTATAACGCGCTGAAAAAATGTCAGTTGGAAAAGGAAATTGCRCACAATCGTCCGGGATTTATGGACCTTAAAAAGTTAATTGATGACTTAATTGAAGGATATGATGAGCAACCTCATATCGTATTTGAATCTACAGGAGTCTATTCAAGAACACTGGAACGTTTCATGCAAGAGAACAACTATAGTTATTGCCTATTAAATCCCTTGGAAGCAAAACTCCAATGTGATTCCTTACGGATTCACAAAACGGACCGAAGTGATGCACATCGATTGGCACTCACACACTTTACGCACGAAAGACGGATTGAAACAGATTCAAATGATGTTTACCGTCAGTTAAAACGATTATCGAGACACTACAGCGAATTGGATGATGAATTGAGCGTCACCCGCAGTCGATTGCATAAGGTCGTCCAGGAAACATTTCCTGAACTCGAGAATATCTTCACGACCAAGTCTGAACTGTTCCTAAACGTAGTACAATTATACCCTCATCCAGATCTAGTCTTGAATCATTCAAAAACAATCATTAAAAATCGAATACTCGCAAACACAAATAAACGAATGGCAGTAAACAAAGCAGAGGAAAAAGCTGTTGAATTAATAGAGGCCGCAAAGCAATCTTACCCCGCCGCGTCTTCAACAGATGTGGTTTGTGATCAAGTTCGTGTATATGCTAAACGGTTTCAAGAGCTTCTCCTTCAGAAAGAACAATGTATCAGTAAAATGGAGTCGATAGCCGGAAGGCTTGAAGAGTATAGCAT
>NZ_JBFTOJ010000305.1:0-1685 GCF_056397905.1 Stenotrophomonas sp. 05L414_2 | reverse complement strand
CTGCTATGGCATGGGCCTGACCCAGCACCAGCAGGGGTCGCGGCTGCTGCAGCAGGTGGCCAACCTGTTGTTGCTGCGCGGTAATTTCGGCAAGCCGGGCGCGGGTATCGGTCCGATCCGTGGCCATTCCAACGTGCAGGGCGACCGCACCGTCGGCATCGACGAGAAGCCCACGGCGCGCTACCTGGATCGCGTGCAGCAGGTGTTTGGTTTCGATCCGCCGCGCGAGCACGGCCACCATGTGGTCGAGTCGATCGCGGCGATGCTCGATGGCAGTGCCAAGGTGTTCATCGGCATGGGCGGCAACTTCATCCATGCCGTGCCCGATACCGAGCGCGCCTACCAGGCCATGCGCAGACTGGAACTGACCGTGGGCATCGCCACCAAGCTCAACCGGGGGCATCTTGTGCACGGTCGCGACGCGCTGATCCTGCCGGTGGTGGCGCGCTCGGAGTGGATCCGCACGCCGAAGGGCGAGCAGTTCGTCACCATCGAAGATGCGATGTCCAACGTGACGGCGTCGCGCGGCGTGCTGGAGCCGGCCAGCGACCAGGTGCTGCCGGAGGTGGAGATCGTCTGCCGGATGGCGATGGCAACGTTGCCGGGCAGCAAGGTGGACTGGGCCGCGTACATGCACGATTACGGCCCGATCCGCGACTTGATCGCCGCCGTCTACCCGGCCATCTATGCCGGCTTCAACGAGCGCATCCAGGCACTGCACGGCTTCCATCTGGATATTCCGCCGCRCAGGCGCGTGTGGCCGACCCCGAACGGCAAGGCCAACATCCTCGTCATGCCGGGCCTGGAAGTGAACACGGTAGTCGATGACCCGGAGATGCTGCGGCTGGCCACGGTGCGCTCGCACGACCAGTACAACACCACCATCTACAGCTACAACGACCGCTACCGGGGCGTGTACAACGACCGCATGGTGGTGTTCATGAACATCGAGGACCGTCTGGCGCGCGGGCTCGACAAGGAAGCCCTGGTGAGCCTGGAAACGATCAGCGACGACGGCGTGACGCGGCGAATCGAAGGCCTGACCGTGCTTGACTACCCGATGCCGCGCGGGGCGCTGGCGGGCTACTACCCGGAGCTCAACCCCCTGCTGCCGCTGGACTACTACGATCGGATCAGCGGTACGCCAGCGGCGAAATCCATTCCGGTACGGATGCGCGCGCAGGTCGACGTGCCCGCGTAGGCGCCGATCCTACAATTGCTCGTTGTCGCTCAGCACGATGCTGCCATCCAGCAGCACCGGCACCATCTGGGTCCAGCCCTTGGCGTTGTAGTCGAGGCTGACCAGGTACACCCAGCCGCGCGCTGCGTCCTCGCTCTGCGGCGCAGCGCCGGCGGTGAACCGCTGCAGGCTTACCTCGGAGACCACGAAGTCATCGCCGGGATAACGCAGGCGCGCGTGGGCCAGTGCTGCCGCCGCAGCTTGATGCACCGACAGCGGCGGCTCGGCGCGTGCCGGGTCGAACGCGGGAAGCGTTCGCAACCGCGTCCCGCTTACCTGCCAGCGCTCATGGGTGTGGTCACCATCGCCGCTGGACAGCACGGTCCATTGGCGTTCGCCTGCCATGACCGGAAGGCTCAGCAACGCGGACAGCAGGAGGGCAGCAGAGGGGAAGCGGGCAGGCATGGAAAGGCTCCAATGAACGTCATGCATGATGACAGCAGGC
>NZ_JBFTOJ010000304.1:0-1695 GCF_056397905.1 Stenotrophomonas sp. 05L414_2 | reverse complement strand
CACTGGGGTAATTCACCGGCACATAACCCTTGACCGGTGGGTCGACATGGACCTCCCTGTTTCTCTTGTACTCATTACAATCAGGGCAGCAGACGCACAGGTTGAGTGGCTCAAACATGTACCCTACGTACGTCGCCTTGGGAGCGATGTGCTCGACGGTAGAGCCCGCAGCCGACCTGACCGACAGGAGGTTCAGGCAATACGGACACACGAAGCGCTGTACGCGTCGGTAATGATCTCGCACATCGACACGAACTGGCTCAAGGCTGGCATCGGACCACTTCGTGTGATCGTACTGGGGGTGCGCACGTATGGCATCTATTCTATTGAGCGCATCCGCGCTAAAGGCGACGGGTTCGTCAATCATGCCCGCTCCTCCTTGAGAAGCGCTGAGAGTGAGTCGATCAACGAGATAAGCTTGTCACTGGGGTCAAGCTTGTTGCGCACTTGGAAAAGCCATTCCATCTCCCCCTTCATTTCGCGTGTAAGCGGGCGACCAACGCGCACCTGGGCGATCAGGTTGAAGCACACCCTTGAGATGTACTCATTCATCATGCCAGGCGCGTCGAAGAGTTCCGCTAGCTGGAAGTCTGCAGAGCGGCGCTGGAACTGCGACGCAGGATAGAGCTTCCCCTTGCGCAGGTGATAGATGAAGGATCCGGGACCATTCAGCCTCGCGATGATTTGGGGGGAGTGCGTGGCGATCACAAACTGGCAGCCGCTATAAGGCGAAAAAGCAGACTGCAGGAGGGCCATGAAGCGCTCTTGCCATTCCGGATGGAGACTAATCTCGGGCTCGTCGATCAGAACCAGAGAGTTGTCTTGAATGTGCCCTGCGATACCTAGCATGAGTACAAGCAAGCACTGCTCGCCAGAACTTGCGCGCTTAAGGCTGAAAGGCGGCTGTCCAAGCTTCTCTACCTCAATATCCATCAATCGAAGCAAGTTATCGTCGAACAGCCGCAGATATGCCCCAAGGCGCTTACGCCCTAGCCGAGTGCCGCCAAGGGTCGCGACGTTGCTGCGAAAGTCCACCTCCAGACGCAATGCGCCAGGCGTATCCATCAAATCAGAAGCAATGTCGAGGTCTTTCAAGACTGCCGATAGACCATCGGTGGCCTCAATAATGGACGCGACGCGGCGATCGAAGCTGTACCTAAATTGCCCAGCCCTGAAGGATGACTTTTCGACGCTATGACGGTTCGATGAACCGTCCACCCTTGAACGTTCAAACTGAGGCTTCAGTACAAAGGTGAATACTGGAGAGAAATTCAGCGATTCCAGGACACCTAGTAGGTTTAAGCTAGGCGGGGTCTCAGCCAGCTTCGATAGCAATCCCCGAGCTGCGGAGGACAGCAGCGACACGGCTGATGATGAGCCGTACATGCCCTCTCCACGCATCCCAACATAGCGGTAGTTCTTCTGCGCCTTTGCACTCCGCCTTGGCGGCGCTGGAAACTTGTCGAAGGGACTCGTTGATGCCGCAACGACCACAGGATGTGCGGGATGACTAAATTGCCCAGTGCCGATTGGGTCGTAATACTCGCTAATCCGAAGCCGCGCAATATCCGACAACAGCCGGCTTTTTCCAACTCCGTTCTCTCCCACAACAACTGTATATGTGTTATCTCTTGGGCTGACTTTAACCTCGTCTACCAGACGCACCAGCTGACCATCATGGTAGATATTGATCAC
>NZ_JBFTOJ010000303.1:0-1725 GCF_056397905.1 Stenotrophomonas sp. 05L414_2 | reverse complement strand
GCCGGGAGTAGTCACGTGTCCTCGATTGAAGAAGCCCTTGCCCTGATCGGCCGCGGTGCCGACGAGATCCTCAAGCTCGAGGATCTGCGCGCGCGCCTGCAGGAAGGCCGCCCGCTGCGCATCAAGGCCGGCTTCGACCCCACCGCGCCTGACCTGCACCTGGGCCACACGGTGCTGCTGAACAAGATGCGTCAGTTCCAGGACCTCGGCCACCAGGTCATTTTCCTGATCGGCGACTTCACCGGCATGATCGGCGACCCATCCGGCAAGAGCCTGACGCGCAAGCCGCTCAGCCGTGACGACGTGCTGGCCAACGCCCGTACCTACGAGGAACAGGTGTTCAAGGTGCTGGACCGCAGCCGCACCGAGGTCCGCTTCAATTCGGAGTGGTTCGGCAAGATGAGCGCGGCCGACATGATCCGCCTGGCCGGCCAGCACACCGTGGCACGCATGCTCGAGCGCGACGACTTCGCCAAGCGCTATGCCGCCCAGCAGTCCATCGCCATCCACGAATTCCTGTACCCGCTGGTGCAGGGCTACGACTCGGTGGCCCTGGAAGCGGACGTCGAGCTGGGCGGTACCGACCAGAAGTTCAACCTGCTGATGGGCCGTGGCCTGCAGGAACACCACGGCCAGAAGCCGCAGGTGGTGCTGACCATGCCGCTGCTGGAAGGCCTGGACGGCGTCAACAAGATGTCCAAGTCGCTGGGCAACTATATCGGCATCAGCGAGCCGGCCATCGACATCGTCACCAAGACCATGAAGGTCGATGATGCCCTGATGTGGCGTTGGATCGAGCTGCTGTCCTTCGATATCAGCCAGGCCGAAGCGGCCTCCCTGCGCGAGCAGATCGCCGCCGGCCTGAATCCGCGCGTGGTCAAGCTGCGCCTGGCCCGTGAACTGGCTACCCGATTCCACGATGCCGCAGCGGCAGAGCAGGCGATTGCCGGCTGGGAAGCTGCCGTTACCGGGCAGGGCGACATCACCCAGCTGCCGCTGCAGGATGTGGCCATCCCGGCCGAGGGCCTGCGCATCGCGGCCCTGCTGACCGCCGCCGGCCTGACCCCGAGCAACTCCGAGGCCAACCGCAAGCTCAAGGAGCGTGCGGTGAAGGTGGACGGTGAAGTGGTGGAAGACGGCCAACAGGTACTGCAGCCCGGCTTCGAGGGGCTGCTGCAGGTCGGCAAGCGCACCTTCGCCCGCGTGCGCCTGGTCGCTGCCTGACCGGAGGCAGGGGCCGGCGCAGCCGGCCCCTGCTTCTGCTCCTGCAGAGCGGCGCTGACGCTCTGCCGCTGTTTGCGGGGCCTGTGGCGGCGCCTTTGCATGAACGGATGCAACATCCGATGAAAAAAGTTGCCACACCCCCTTCACAAAGGCCGCGAATAGGGACATACTTTCCCTCCCCCGTCGCAGGGGTCGCCAACAAGGGGCTTCAGCGACACAAGGCACGCCACCACCGACGAACGAGATGATCGAACGAAAGGTGTTGACGGACTCGAAAAGTCCGGCATAATAGGCGGCTCGCTACGAAGGAAACTTCGCAGCACACGGGAAYGGCGCTGAGGCCACTTCCCCSGATCTTTGAAAGTATGCGCAGGTATCTTGTGAAGGCGCCTGCAGGAAGGATGAWTGTCCATCTTGCAGACGTTTGATCAAGCAACTATTAATTGTTTTAAAGCAAGCGATACGTTGCCAGAATCATTCATCTGCAGCTTTAAATTTTTG
>NZ_JBFTOJ010000302.1:0-1733 GCF_056397905.1 Stenotrophomonas sp. 05L414_2 | reverse complement strand
ATGTTGCCTCGAAGATGATGGAAGGGGATGCGGGGCGTTCGCTGGTGCAGGAAATGCATGACGAGGCGATCGCCTTCCGCAGGGCGATGCTGCACGTACGCGACGATCTGGGCCGCGATGACTGGTGGTTCAGCGTGTGGCAACCGACAAAGGTCGAGCGCAGCCTGGACAAGGGCGATACACCGGCACCGCTGGTCGCCAAGCGCGAGGAGTGGTACCTGCAGCCCGATGCGCATTGGCACGGGTTCGAGAACCTGGTCGATGACTATGTGCTGATCGATCCGATCAAGGTGACCCTGTTGACGCCGGGGCTGTCGATGGACGGCAGCATGGGCAAGCTGGGCATCCCGGCTGCGGTGCTGAGCAAGTTCCTGTGGGGCCGCGGCATCACCGTGGAGAAGACCAACCTGTATTCGGTGCTGTTCCTGTTCTCGATGGGCATCACCAAGGGCAAGTGGAGCACGCTGGTTACCGAGCTGATGGCGTTCAAGGAGCTGTACSACCGCAACGCGCCGCTGACCCAGGCGCTGCCGTCGCTGGCCGCCGATTATCCCCATGCCTATGCCGGCTGGGGCCTGCGTGACCTGTGCGACGCATTGCATGCGTTCAACCAGGAGTTCGCGGTGGCCAAGGTGATGCGTGAGATGTACGTGGACCTGCCGACGCCGGTGATGACCCCGGCCGATGCCTACAACCACCTGGTGAAGGGCGAGATCGAGCGGGTCGACATCGAGCAGATCAGCGGCCGYATCGCYGSMACGATGCTGGTGCCGTATCCGCCGGGCATCCCSACGATCATGCCSGGCGAGCGSTTYGGCGMCMACGACGAACCGATCATCCAGTCGCTGCGCATCGCCCGCGAGCAGAACGCGCGCTTCCCGGGCTTCGAGTCGGACGTCCATGGCCTTATCATCGAGCGCGATGGCGACGTGCCGTCCTACAAGGTGGAGGTGCTGAAGGCCTGAGCCGGTACGGTCGGCCCTTCGGCGGACGATGGATACCGCGCGCGAGCAACGCATCCTGAAGTTCTCGATCGGGGTCACCGTGGCGGTCAGTGCGGTCGGCTTCATCGGTGGCCTGCTGGTGGGATCGCAGGCCATCCTGTTCGACGGCATCTACAGCCTGGTCGACGTAGCCCTGACCCTGGTGTCGTTGTCGGTGCTGCGGCTGGTGGCGCGGGAGCACAGCCCGCGCTTCCAGTACGGCTATTGGCACCTGGAGCCGATGGTCGAGGCGCTGGGCGGGGTGATCCTGTCGCTGGCCTGCGTGTATGCGCTGGCCAACGCGGTGATCGGCTTGACCACCGGCGGGCACGAAGTGAAGTTCGGACCGGCGCTGTGGTGGGCGGCGCTGCTGAGTGCCAGCAACCTGGGCATGGCCGCGTTCGTGGCCCAGCGGGCCCGCAGGCTGCAGTCGGCATTGCTGTGGCTGGATGTGCGCGGCTGGTTGCTGGGGGGCTTGATGAGCCTGGCGGTGGTGCTGGCCTTCGTATTGGCGCTGGTGCTGCATGGTGGCCAGTGGCACTACTGGGTGCCCTATCTGGATTCGATCGTACTGGCGCTGATCAGCCTGGCGGTGTTGCCGGTGCCGGCGCGCAGTGCGTGGAAAGCCATGCGTGAAGTGTTGCAGGTGGCGCCCGATGACCTGGACGAGCGCGTGCAGCAGGTGATGCAGGCATTCGTGGCCGAGCATGGCTATGCCGGCTTCACCAGCCATGTAGCGAAGATGGGGCG
>NZ_JBFTOJ010000301.1:0-1753 GCF_056397905.1 Stenotrophomonas sp. 05L414_2 | reverse complement strand
AAGCCGCACGGTCAAGCTCTTTCGGATTGCTCTTACGTGGCAGGCCTGCGAACGGCTTTGTGGGAATACGGATCACCTGCCAGCGTGTATCCATTTCGTGCAGCGCAAGGACGACCTTCTTGAAGGTCCCGTAGTAGTGACGCTGCGTCTGCACCGCCAGCGTGATCGGGTGCGTGGCATCTCTTCCTTTCAGATAGGTTAGAAACGATTCGCCCAAGTCCATCGGAACGTCATCTGGGCCGTTTATCTCCACTCCTGTTGCGCCTAGGTACTGCACCAGGCCACTCACCATGTTGTTAGCTGAAGAGGATCTACTTGTCTCTCTGCTATTTTTGTGGGCTCTGCAGAACGCTTCGGCGAAGATTGGTGCCGCTGCACCTATGCTCCTCCATCGGCTGAGGTTGACGATGTTGTCGCGTTGGTCTCCGGCGCGTCTGAACGCCGCTTCCAGGCGGTCAGTGCTCTCGCGTACATCCCATTTCTTTGTTTCGCCTACCTTGTCCTCATCTCCTAAGGTGTGCCGCAGGTGGGCGGTCCTCTTTCCTGCCACGTTGTGCTCCACTCCATATTGATTTTGTTTTGAGGATGTTGGTCGGTTACATCCGAGCTCATGCGCATGAGTTAGCGGCGGAACTCTCTGCTCAAGCTTTTCCGGCCGCTACGCCAAGTCGCATGAACGATTGACCTTCAATGTGCAGCCTCATGGACTCCCTGGTTTCGCTCTCGAAGGCATTCGCGCTTCTCAGGTAAATGGACTCGGTCGTCTCCCTGAGACTGTGTCCTAGTACTGACTGAACATACTTGATCGCATCCATGTCGCCGTTTGCGCGCTTCTCCATGTACGTGTACAAGGCGAATGTGTGTCGAAGTGCATGGATGGTTATCCGCTCGCGCTGCGTTGATTCATAGCGAGCCAGGTCGAGCTCTTTGGAAAGCCGCTTGAGCAACCTGTCTTTGGCGAGAGCGAAATGGCGATCAAACGTCTGGGGAGTTATCGCATTACCCGCGTGCCTGCGGTCGTTTACGTCCAAGACGAATAGGACGCCATGATCCTCCAGTTTGCGGTACCGAAGTCGGAGGTCAGTAAGGGCCTGCCGAGTACCCTTGGCATAGCGTTTCAGCGCCTCCAGTAGCCAAACTGGTACTGGAACATTGCGCTTCTTGTTGCCCTTCCCGACAACTGGGATGGCAACTGCGGTAAGTGGATCGCGCCCTTCGGTACGCGTCTTAAGGATGGTGAGCGCATGCACATCGCACACTTCAGACCGCCTCAGACCGGCGTGGTAGCACAGCTCAGCCATCAATCGCTGCGCCGTGGTCTCGAGTGCAAGTTCAACGACCCCGTTTCTTTCGACCACGGGGTTAGGGCCTAGCTCGTCGAGAATGCCTACGACAGTCTCGGGATGCAGCGCAGTAATTAGCTCGTCAGCGTCGTTCAGCCCGGGCAGATTCACGTCAACTTCGAGAACTTGAACAGTTCCTCGCTTTGTCTGCTTGCTCAGCAGCGCTGGCGGCTTTCTTAGATAGCCCCGTTTCACACAGAAGGCGACTAGCTTGGTCACGGTCGACCATCTTCGGTGGATGGTCGCGGCGGCAAATTTCTCGAGGGTCACCGCGGAGTCCAGGTCCGTCAATGTGTCCGCGTAGGCTTTGAGGAGCTGCTCGTCTACGTCCGAGACGCGCTTTTTCCTTGCGTCCAAAAAGTGATGGAAGTCGGTGAGGTCAGCCGCTATTGCTGCCGTCGTATTCTTGC
>NZ_JBFTOJ010000300.1:0-1871 GCF_056397905.1 Stenotrophomonas sp. 05L414_2 | reverse complement strand
TGATATGCTCCCCTTTAGGTAGACAGATTAAAAAATAAAAATCTGTTTATTGATATGCTCCCCTTTAGGTAGACAGATTAAAAAATAAAAATCTGTTTATCTAGGGGGGCATTTTTTTATGGCTCGAAGTAACCACTCAAAAGATGAAAAATTAGCAGTTCTAAGACTTCTTTACAAAGGACAAAAGACAATTTCAGAATTAGCTACTATATTCCAGGTTTCTTATAAAACCATTGAAGAATGGAACTACAAATACGAAATAGATGGAGAAATTGGCCTTGAAGAGTCCACTTCTTGGAATCCTTACTCAAAAGAGCTAAAGTTAGCAGCTGTACAAGACTATTTATCTGGACAATATTCTTTAAAAGAAGTTACAAGAAAATACAAGATTTCTGACAAATCCGTTTTGAGAAATTGGATTCAAAAGTATAATAGTCATAGAGAATTAAAGGATACCGGTAAAGGAATGACAAACTCTATGACTAATAAAAGAACAACGACGTTAGAAGAAAGAATACAGATTGTAAATTACTGTCTAGAACATCAGAAAAACTATCAGCTCTCTGCAGAAACCTATGAAGTGTCTTATCAACAGGTGTATCAATGGGTCAAAAAATTTGAAGCGAATGGTGAAGAGGCTCTGCAGGATAAACGTGGTCGCAAGAAAGAAGAACATGAATTAACAGATGAAGAAAAATTCAAGCTAGAAATGAAACGTTTAGAACGTGAAAATGAACGATTACGCGCAGAAAATGCCTTTTTAAAAAAGTTGGAAGAACTCGAAAGGAGGAATCGTTAACAAGCGTTCGTTTACAAAATAAATATAGAGCGATTCAAGAGTTACATGCGAAAGAAAATCTGCCAGTAATCCTTTTATGTGATATTGCCGGTTTATCTCGTGCTGCCTATTATAAATGGCTACAACGTACGCCAACAGTTAGAGAGCTAGAGAATAAAGCGATTCTTCAGGATATCCAAGCTATTTATCGACAAGTCGAAGGAATTTATGGATATCGAAGAATGACTTTAAATATCAATCGTAAATACAATAAAAAGTTCAATCACAAACGAATTTATCGATTAATGCAAATCAGTGGTTTACAATCCGTGATTCGTCGAAAAAGAAAGCGATATGTTTCTTCACCTGCACAACATGTCGCTGAAAATCGATTAAATCGTGAATTTACTGCAAGCAAACCCAACGAAAAATGGGTAACAGATGTGACAGAGTTCAAATTAGGAAATGGAAAGAAAGCTTATTTAAGCGCTATTCTAGATCTTTACGATGGCTCTATTATCAGTTATGTATTGGGGCATTCAAATAATAATGAATTGGTATTTAAAACGTTTGATTTAGCAATGCTTACTTTAAAAGATGGAGAACAACCGTTACTTCATAGTGATCGTGGCTATCAGTACACATCACATGGATTTAAAAGAAGAATAGATGGAGCAGAGATGATTCATAGCATGTCCCGTGTAGGCAAATGTATAGATAACGGACCAATGGAATCATTTTGGGGAACATTGAAATGTGAAAAGTATTATTTACATAAGTACCAAACATTTGAAGCGTTACAACAAGCGATTGAGGATTATATCCAGTTTTACAATAACGATAGATACCAAGAACGATTAAACGGCTTAAGCCCATTAGAATACAGGGCTAAAGCCGCTTAAAAGCTTTTTATTATTTCCACTGTCTACTTGACAGGGAGCAGTTCAGTCGTTACTTGGAGGGGATAAATAATTCTACGCTCTTTAATTTTCACTGAACTGGGCGATTCCAACGTAGCTGATATCTGAACATTTCCTTTTTCGTGTCCTTATTTAATAATAAAAACTCATCTCCTGCTTGAATCGCATAGTAG
>NZ_JBFTOJ010000299.1:0-1887 GCF_056397905.1 Stenotrophomonas sp. 05L414_2 | reverse complement strand
GCCTGCTCTTGTCGTGAGGAGTCAACACGTTCTGGAGCACTGCTGGTTGCGGGCGTTGTCGCTACAACGCCTCATAGACCGGCTCAGAACCCGCTGAGTAGGCGATCTTGCATTGCGTCCCTGCAGGATCGATGCAGATCTTCTGCGCCTGCACGATGGCTTCCTTCATGTCGTGCCCGCTCGCAGCGCCACTACGCGCGCCATTGCTTTTGTTGTGAGGAACCACCCAGGCTGCGCACTGGTTTCTGTATGCGATGAGTATTCTGCAATCGCGAGCAGCGTGCATGCCGCATCCCTCCAGAGCAACACGCTCCGCGTCCTCTTTCGTCGCCTTCCCTGTCGCAACACCTGCTTCAGACGTACTCGGCGAGGAAGCAATGGCGCCCCACGTCTTTATGCCACTGCGCAGCGGGTTCCGGCTCACGGGCGGCTCCCCCGGCCCCGGGAATCGGAGCACATCCGCCGACTCCTTGATCGCCGATGGGGTACTGGCCGGCTGGGCATCGGCCCTCGGCATTCGCATTACCGGTAACGACGAGAACGGCAAACGCCAGCGTCAAGGCCAAAGAAATTGCAGTACCGCTCAAAGGCGTGAAGTCGGCCATTGCCAAGACTCTCCCAACATCGCTTTTGATCACCCTTTAACCTGATGCTCCGCGCCCGCAATTCTTCTTGAAGCCCTCCGCAGTACTTCGAGCGAATTTCAAAGAACCGGAGGCAGCAAAATTCGCCCGTTCAGCCCTCCTGAAAGAAAGGCTTGGTGCARTCCGAGTGGAAAACAGAGCATTCCTGACTTCCCAAGCCCTTGCAATCCTTCACTGCCCGCTCCTGCGCCTGTTCTTTCGTGGCGCCGGTGTTGAACCTCATACCATTCTCCGGTCGTGCAGCCCGGACAACCGCATAGCACTGGTTGTAGTAGGTAAAAACGACTGTGCAGTCCGTAGCTCCGCCTTGCCGGCATCGCTCGACGGCTTGGCGCTCTGCCGAAGCCTTAGCCTGATGCCCAGTAGCTGAACCTGCATCTCCACTAGGGGAGCTGGCGACAGCACCCCATGTCTTGACCCAATGCCCGGGATTCTCCTCAGGGGCGCTTTGTCCTGCGCCTGGTATGGGAGCGCAACCACCAACGCCTTGGTCGCCAATCGGGTACTGACCAGGAGGGCAGCGCCCTTCAGCGAACGCCGAACTTATGTGTACAGAGCCCAGCAGGACCAAGGATAGACACAGATGCTTCAAGGAGGCGGTTAGGTTCATCAGCTGAATCTCTAGTTTCCATGATTCGGATTTGCCGCACCGCGCTGACCGGGAATTGCTGAACCCGGGCCTCCGGTACCATCAAACATCTTACCCATCACCGATTGCTGACCATGGGAGTTTGAGCCAGAAGACGACTCTGGGGCCGTCGGCGGCGGCGCCGACATACCCGGCGGACGACCATCGGCACTCGGCGAGGCACTGGCGCCGCCACCTATCTGCGAATATGCCATGAAGGTGCCCAGCGTGCCCTGGAAGAACATCGCCGCCATTGGGGGTGTAGTCAGGATCAACGCGGTGAGGATCAGACCCATGCCACCCTGCTGCATTGCCTGACTGGTCATGCCGTCGGACATGCTTTCCTTGAGGATGAACTCCTGTACCAATGCGGTCGTCCAGAATGTCGCGGCCACACGCACCACCATGTCCAGCGCAATGGAGACCATGGCAGCAAGTACGGCCATGGAGAACATCGTGCCGATCCCGTAGAAGAGCCAGCGTTGGAACAGTTGTTTGGTCTGATCAAACAGCAGGCAGAGGATGAACAGCGGACCGAAGCCAATGAACAGCGCCATGGCGATTTCATACAGCATCAGCATCGCGCCAGCAGTGATGGCTGGGCCAGCGGTGCCC
>NZ_JBFTOJ010000298.1:0-2013 GCF_056397905.1 Stenotrophomonas sp. 05L414_2 | reverse complement strand
GGCGGGACCGTTGGCGCCATGGATGGCGCCATCGAGCCCCCATGGACGGGTTTACGGCATGCCCCGCCAGCCCATCCCCGCACGGCTCCCCCTCAACATTGCAGAGCCGACCATCCGCAGTTGCTGTTGCTCTCGCTCCGAAAGCCTGCCGCAGGCAGCGCCGCAGCCGCCGCTGCGAACAAACCTGAATACGTTCGAACAGCCCACCTCAATCCCCCGCCCCCGCGGCCGATAACGGTCATGTCACCGYTGCTCCCGATCAGCACCGGCGCCTCCACCCACCACCACCCGGGTACTGCTCGATGAATCTCCTGCATCGCTGGCAACACTACTTCAGCAATCTCTCCGTCCGACGCAAGCTCAATCTGCTCACGCTGCTGATCGCACTCGGCGTGATCGCGCTCTCGGTGATCGCTGCCCGCATGCAGTACCTGGACCTCAATGAAACCCGCAAGTCGTCGTTGAAGACCCAGGTTGAACTGACCTACGGCATCCTCGACCACTACCACGGGCTGGCCGCCAGCGGCGAACTCACCGAGCCCGCCGCCCGCCAGGCCGCGCTCGATGCGCTGGCGCGCATGCGCGCCGACAGTGATACGTATTACTACAGCGTCTACGACACGAACTACCGCGTGCTGATGCATCCGTTCCGCAAGGACCTGATCGGCAAGGACATGAAGGACTTCCGCTCCGAGGACGGCGTGCAGCTGTTCCACGACCTGGTGGAAGTGGCTCGCAAGGGCGGCGGGGTGGTCTCCTACAAGTGGGCCAAGGCCAACAGCGAAGGCCTGTACGACAAGGCGTCCTACGCCGGCCTGTTCAAGCCCTGGAACTGGGTGGTCAGCAGCGGCGTATACATGGATGACGTGCAGCAGCAGGCACTGGTCTTCACCGCCATCATGACCCTGGCCGGCGGCGTACTGGTGCTGATCGTGCTGGCATTGAGCTGGGTCATCGGCAACCGCATCGCACGTCCGCTGAAGCAGGCCACCGCCGTGGCCGAAGGCATTGCCGGCGGCAAGCTGGACAGCCACATCGGCCCGCAGCCGCATGACGAAACCGGTCGCCTGCTCGAAGCCATGTCGCGCATGCAGCAGCAGCTGCACGCGGTCATCAGCGGCCAGCGCGAGATGGCGCGCCGCCACGATGGCGGTGAACTCAGCTACCGCATCGACGCCAGCAGCTTCCCCGGCGAATACGGACTGATGGTGCAGGAAACCAACGTCCTGGTCGGCAGCCACGTGCAGACCCTGCACGATGTACTGAACGTCGTGCAGCAGTACGCCGTGGGCGACCTCAGCAGCGACATCGCGCGCTATCCGGGCGAAAAGGCGGCGATGACCACCACCGTCGACACGGTCAAGGCCAACCTCGGCCGCATCAACGCCGAGATCAAGCAGCTGGCCAGTGCCGCCGCTGCGGGCGACTTCAGCCAGCGCGGCGATGCACAGCGCTTCGATCACGATTTCCGCACCATGCTGGAAAACCTCAATGCCATGATGGCAGTCAGCGATGACAACCTCGGCAAGCTCTCGCAGCTGCTGTCGTCCATTGCCGACGGCGACCTGACGGCACGCATGCACGGTGACTACCAGGGCGTGTTCGCCCGCATGCGCGACGATGCAAACGCCACGGTCAGCCAGCTGACCCAGATCGTCAGCCAGATCCAGGCCAGTGCCTCCAGCATCACCCTGTCGGCCGGCGAAATCGCGTCGGGCAACAGTGATCTGTCGCGCCGTACCGAGCAGCAGGCCGCCAATCTGGAAGAAACCGCCGCCTCGATGGAGGAACTGACCTCCACCGTGCGCCAGAATGCTGAGCACGCGCGCCAGGCCAACCAGCTCGCCATCGGCGCGCACGGCGTGGCCTCGCAGGGTGGCAGCGTGGTCGGCCAGGTGGTCACCACCATGTCGGCCATCGAAGCCTCCTCGAAGAAGATCGCCGAGATCATCTCGGTCATCGATGGCATCGCCTTCCAGACCAACATCCTGGCGCTGAATGCCGCAGTGGAAG
>NZ_JBFTOJ010000297.1:0-2023 GCF_056397905.1 Stenotrophomonas sp. 05L414_2 | reverse complement strand
GGGTAGCCGCGATACAGCAGCACGCCCTTGTCGCCGTCGATGTAGGTGATGGCGGACTTGCAGCTGGCCGTCGCGGTGAAACCGGAATCGTAGGTGAAATACCCCGTTTCCTTGGTCAGCTTCGCGATGTCGACGCAGTCGTTGCCGAGGGTGGGTTTGATGACGGGCAGAACGACCGACTTATCGCCGGCGTTGAGCGTGACCTGATCAAGATCGGACACTGTGTGCGCTCCTTCATGGGAAGGCGCCTGCCCAAGCGCATTGGTCAGGCACGTGAATGACGTCCTCGGCCTGTGCCGGGGATCAGGTCATTATCGCACAGCAGCATTTGCCGGGCGCTAGACAGAAGTCGTAGACGACAGGCAGCCGGCACCCTGCCAGCGAGCGGCCGGGATCGGCAAAAGCGTTGTCACAAGGACGCAGTGTTCCGTCCATCCAAACGCCCGTTGGGTAGGCGCTGGACAAAAACAAACGGCCGCGCAGAGCGCGGCCGTCGGTTCGAACCGGGAACGACGTATCAGCGCGCGTAGCGCTTCTGGAACTTGTCGATACGGCCCGAGGTGTCGATGACCTTGTGCTTGCCCGTGTAGAACGGGTGCGAAGCCGAGGAAATTTCAACCTTCACCAGCGGGTAGTCGTTGCCGTCTTCCCACTTGATGGTTTCCTTCGTGCTCATGGTCGAGCGGGTCAGGATCTTGAAATCGGAGGTGACGTCATGGAAGACGACGTCGCGGTAGTTCGGATGGATATCGGCCTTCATGGGCTCACACCGTAAATGGGCTGGTGGTCAAGAGCGGCATTATAAGCACTGGTTGCCGCCCGGGGCAACCAGTGCAGGGGGCTGACCTCAGTCCGCACCCAGGGCCTGGCGTACCAGGGCCTCGAAACGCCCTTGGTCGTAGGCCATCAGCAGGTCGCAGTTGTCCGCCTGGCCGGTCTGGCGGTTCCAGTCGACGATGGTCGCGCCGCGGCTGAACGTGCCGTTCAGTTCCACATTCAGCGGCCGCGATTCAACCTGCAGCTGCCCTTCCGGGTTCAGCGCCCAGGCCATGGCCAGCGCGTCGGCGGTATACCAGCGGCCGCCCTTGCTGTCTTCGGACAGGCCACGGGTCTTGCGCGAGATCAGCTCGTAGAAGCGCGCGCGATCGGAATCGGCACCCAGCCACTGCTCGGCTTCGGCCAACGGCAGGCCGTGGGCAACGGTGGCTTCCCAGTCCGACACCAGCAAGTGCGGGAACGCGGTGAACACCACATGCGCGGCTTCCGGATCGAAGGCGATGTTGAATTCGGCGGCGGGGGTGATGTTGCCGTGGCAGGTGACTGCGCCGCCCATCACCACGATGCGCTTGATGCGCTGGGGCAGGGTCGGATCGAGTTTCAGCGCCAGTGCCAGGTTGGTCAGCGGGCCGAGCATCACCAGCATCAGTTCGCCGGCATGCTGGTGCGACAGGCGCAGGATGGCCAGCGCGGCGTGCTCGGCGTCGGCCTGGCGGCTCGGCGGCGGCAGGTCCACATCGCCATAGCCATCGCGGCCATGCACGTGGGCGGCGTCGACGGATGGATGCAGCAGCGGATCGGGGCTGCCGGCGAACACCGGCACGTCGGTGCGGCCGACGATGTCGCAGAGCTTGAGGGCGTTGCGGACGGTGTACTGCAGGCCTACGTTGCCGGCGGCGATGGTCAGGGCGACCACGTCATGCCGTTCATCGGCGAAGGCCATCAGCAGGGCCAGTGCGTCGTCGACACCGGGGTCGGTATCGATCAACAGCGGGATCTTCTTGGTCATCGTTGCCGTCTTCAGATCGGCAACGAAGTGTGGACCGGGATGATGACCGTTGCAAGTACGGGGGTTCGGGTTCGGCCGGGCTGCGCCCTGCACCCGCCGAATCAACGGCAACGGCAACGGCAACGGCAGAAGCTGGCATTCCGTGGGATGGCGGGGTGGGTCCGGTGGCGGGGGACGCTGCAAGTACGTCCATGTAAGCTCGGTCGCCGCATCCATGCGGCTCACGCCCCCGCAACC
>NZ_JBFTOJ010000296.1:0-3672 GCF_056397905.1 Stenotrophomonas sp. 05L414_2 | reverse complement strand
CTTTTGGAGTGCGTAACTTCTGCGCGCCCAAGTAACTAAGTAGTGCCTGGTACTGCGCGTGGACCTGATCTGAGTCGCCACCGAGAAACGCACGTACCGCAAGCGCACCGAAATCGTCGATGCCTTGAAAGAGTACTGTTTCTACCTCGTCGTTGAACTGCTCGCCGAACCGAGTGACGTAGAGATCCTGCTCCCAGAATRCCGACTTGGGCGCCCTCCGAAGCGCCCTGGACGGTATCGGCGTACCGTCGGGACGCTGGCGCAGCGATGACAAGTCGAGGAGCCAGTGCTGGCCGCCATCGGAGATAAAGCCACGCTGGTACCACTCCGGTACATAGTGATTCTGGCGGGAGGATCCCTGAACTTTTTTTGGAGGTGGGGGCACCGGAACTCCAGCTCAATTGGAGGGAACCTGGTTCAGACTACATTCTCATCAGATCTTTGTCCGKTTTAGATTGATACTTTACGGGATTTCGCGTTCCCTGCCAGCTTCTGGCCTATGGCTGATAAAGTTTCCTAATCCTCTGTCCTCCCCTCCGGCGAGATCCCGAATCGGCTGTTTGGAAGCGCGGCATCACCTAGATCGGCCGTCTCGTAAGTGTCCGTGATTTCGGGGGATGAACCGCGGCGGCCACCTCCCATAAGGCCCGTAGGCGGTCCCGAAGTAGTTCCAATAAGTGATCTGGTTTGCGAACTCTAGAATCTCGGCCGGGGCCCTAGCGGCGGTATGGGCTCATACGCGTTGTGCAAATCGCGTACTAAGTCTTGAAAGTTTGCGTTGCGATTCGGGCCGTCGCTAAGATCAACATACATTCGCCCGCGAAGATTTATAGGCAGGTGCGCGGCATCGGCGTGATCCTTGAGAACTGGAATGAATCGAACTGAGCCAGGATCTGCCATCAACTGTGCCGCCGTTACTAGGTGTTCGTAGCCCACCCCGCCAACGCGACCGTTCGCGCGACTCATGTAGTTTGCGGTACAGACGACGATTACTCGATCACAATTTGCGGTTTGCTCCATAAAGCGGCCCAGATCTTGGCCTGGTCTGACGTGCGTCATATCGGCCATGGCATCAATGCCATTAGCCCGCAGCTCTAGAACGAGCTGGCGCACCCAGTTTCGGTGCTCCTCTGAATCCCAGGAGTAGGACACAAATACCGTCGGGGCGCGGAGCTCGATAGCGAGACCGTGTGCGACGAGTACTGCACGCAGATCAACGTCCTTTATTGCCCAATGGGTCCTTGTCTGTTCCCAGTTCCGCTCTCGTATATCTAGATCTGCAAACATTTCGCGAAGGCGCTCTGCAGGAATTGGCGAAATCGATGCATCGAATCGCCAGGTAATCCTAATCCCGCCATAGCGCACTTGAACCTGATCAATCCATCCTACGCGTGCAGGGATCCCTATATCTCGACCTCTGTCTTCGTAGGCGAATAGCGTCGGCATTTCTTTAAGGGCATCGATAACCTGGTCGTTGAGCGCATTGAACCCATCCTTTATTGGTTGCGCCGTGTGCTCCAAGTATCTCGGAAGCTCCAGAAAAAACTCGTCCTCGTCCCAAGTTCCTTCGCGGTAGACCATAAGCAGGTTGTACATAAGAGCCTCTTAGCCATTGCTACTTGAAGCGATAAGCTGCACCACTATGCAGATTCGTCTCGAGCGAATCACATTTCGGGTTGGGAAGTCGCAGAATTTTCAACTACGCGCTAGCTGGACTGTGCCGTGCCAAAGTCGAACTCTGCAGGGGCCACGGCGATGCAATTGAGCTGGCGCTCCAGTTCGCGAAGCCGGTTTGGGCCGCCCTGGGTGGAGGCTAGAAAGACTCGAACAACGTGCGGATTCTGCAGCAGCTCTCTGATGACCGACGCAAACATTGACTTCCGTGCAAGATGCAAGTCTTGAGCGTCCTCTATGAATGCGGCATTCCAAATGATGAGAGTTTCGTTCGGAAACTGCCCAGGCGGTGCGGAAGCAAGAGTTGCCATGAGCTGGTTGTACAGCGCGGCCAGATAGCCCCACTGTGCTGCGAACCTGGTGTAGAACGCCRCGTACGCACCGGCAAAGACGGCGCCGAACCATGGGATCATTTGCCCAATCTCGACCTTGAGCTGGGCTGCAGAGAAAACAAGCTCCGTGCCGGCCGCAAAGTACGACTTGATTGGGAGCACGATCACACAAATTAGCGATGTCACCCAAAGCGACCGCAACAGTACAGCCGTGCCGCCGTTGGGTCTGTTCCGCAGAAAAAATTCACCAGCAAGAAAACTCACTGTCGACATAGTCTTTTCTCCCGCCAAACCATTTGATGGACGCTCCCCCTGGGAGTTTGGCTGTGCCACCTACACCCCTCAAGCGGGTTCGGCCCCCTGGCACAGCTCGATACTAGGCGGATTGTGACCTGTTCACAATCCGTTGCAACGCCTGAAAATGACTAGCCTGCAGTCCAATGGCCGTAAGCCGCCGTTGTCATATCGAAGAGGGATGGACCGTAGGGTGCGTCCGCTTCCGGCCAAAAGCGGACACATGCGGCCAAGAAAAGGTCTGAAAGCGCGGCCTGTATGTTGCCCCTCGATGCATGCCTGCGTCGGCCATCTCGCCGTCACGCAATCAATCTTGACCAACGCTCTCCGAACAGAGAGATGGCAAGCCCCATCACCATGATCAGCGCACCTGCAAGCTTGATGATGGAAACAGGGCGATGGGCAGACCCAGTAACGCAAAATGGTCGATGGCGAGTGTGGACAGCAGCTGCCCAGCGACGACCAGCCCCACCAGGGCGGCCATGCCAATGCGGGGTACCAGGATTACGTTGCTGAGCAGCGCGAATGCCCCCATCGCACCTCCCAGCAGCACCCATGCCGGCTGCGCTGGGATGCCTGCAAGCAGGCTCAACGTGTTACCCCGCGCGAGGCCGACGATGGTGAGCGACAACAGCCCCACCATGAATGAGAAAATGGCGGCTGCGACAGGGTCGCCACCCAGGCCTTTCGACAACTGTCCGTTGAGCGTTGTCTGCAATGTGACGGCCATTCCCGCAACCATCGCCAACGGAAAGGCCCAAACGCCGAAGCTGTTCATGGTGGTCCTCAGTTCGAGGCGAGTGCGGGGAAGGACGTGCCGAACACGTCCGGCTCGTAGCCGGCTGCAGAGAACAAGTGCTCGCAGGATTCGTCCACCGCAGCGCGCAGCTTGGTCAGATCCAGGCCGCACATCTCGCCACCCCGCTTCAGCACGCGGCCACCGACCATCACCGTGTCGATGTTGCTGCGCTCAGCGGCGTGCACCACCGTTCCGAACGCATTGTTGGACGGATACAGATTGATGTCGCCGGTGCGGAACAGCACGATGTCTGCCTGCTTGCCCGGCTTCAGGCTGCCGATCTTGTCCTGCAGCCCTGCGCAAGCTGCACCATCGAGCGTGGCGGCCTCGAGCAGGCGGTGGGAATTCAGCGGGTCTTGCTTTGTTTCAGCAGTACGTGGCGGGCGTGCGTTGACACGCAGCACGCSCTCCAGGTAATAGGCCACGCGCATTTCCATGAACATGTCGCCGCTGTAGGACGTCTCGTTGTCGACGCTGAAACCAGGGCGCAGCCCATGCCGGACCGCCGCATCCCAGGCAAACATGCCATCTTCGATGCCGTAGTGCGCGTCCGAGCGCGGGCAGACATTGATG
>NZ_JBFTOJ010000295.1:0-2044 GCF_056397905.1 Stenotrophomonas sp. 05L414_2 | reverse complement strand
CAGGCCTTAGCCCCGTTTGAGATAGTGGAGGCTGATGAGCATACGGCCGACATTATCTTTGCTGTGGGCGTGAGAACTCCAAAGGGAATCAAATACGTTCCCAGCCGCCGAATGACGCTTATCGTCATCGCTGATAGGTTCACCAACTTCATTCTGGGCTGGGACATCGTTGTCCGCCGGACAATTTCCAGCTCCGACTTCCTCAGGTGCATCGATCATGCGTCCGCTGGACAGTGCCTCTCGAACGAGCTGCAACATGCACTGGAAGCCACTCTTTCGGTGGAGGCTGACGCTCCTGAATTGCGCCTTGGATTTGGCAGCCTATTTGTCGACAACGCGCTCGCGCACCTATCAGACACAGTGGCCGACAGGGTTAGGGCGGAGACTGGCGCTGCTATCTCTTTCGGGGCGATTAGGCGACCGAAACGCCGATCGCTTGTCGAGCGGGTGTTTGGTTGGATGGCATCGAATGTTTTTCAGCAATCACCTTCGACCACGGGAAACAGCCCAACGGACACCAGGCGCAACCAGCCGGAACGTAAAGCGGTGAAGCATCAGGTCACCCTTGAAAAGCTGATGGAAGAAACTTCTAAGGCCATTGCGCGCTGGAACTCAACGCCTACAGAGGCCAACTACGGCAGCAGTCCCACTGACCAAATGCTTGAGTACTATGCCCCTGGCTCCGGTTGCTTGGCCCCACTGGGGCCGCCTCGCCCCACGCTGACACCTCCGCTTCGAGTGGAGGTGGCCTCCGCCACCGTTAGGGGGTCCCAGAAGAAGGGCAGACTGCCTCGCGTCAGCTACGCGAGCGTCGAGTACGGCTCTCCCATCTTGGCCACGCGCTGGGATCTGATTGGGCAGGCGGTCACGCTCCATGCAGATCCCTACGACATCTTCCGTATTCATGCATATACAGGTGACGGAAGGGAGCTTGGTGAGCTCGTGCCACTGAGCTCGCGGTGGCGGTATCCGCACTCCCGAGAGCTCCGAAGATTGCTTAGATCCAAGATCGAAGGCGCTCGGGACCAGCCCTTTGCCGACATCGTTGGCTTGGAGCTTCAAGAATTAGCTCAGAAAGCCTTGGATACTTGCACAACAATGCCCCGAGCCACGCACGCAGCGACTGTCCTAGCTGAGGAGGGGAGGAAGGGCTACAGGCCCGACATGACGACGACAACTTCCGTCAAGCGGGTTGACACACAGACGTTGGCATCCCGGATCCGTCGGTCAAGAAACATTGACTTCACCGTCATCGGAAAATGATGAGGTCGCAAATGGAGATCAACGAGAGCATTGCCGCCATCCAGGCGTCTTACCCATCTTTGCGAGACCACCACCCCTTACTGATGGCATCGGCGGTGCTTCCCACCGGGCCGATAAAGGAGGTGTCTCGTCTGGTGTTTGACCGGGCGCAGCGATTTCGGTCCTCAATTGCGTTTTGGGCGCATCCGTTGTGCGGCAAGTCTTCTTGTATCTATGCGCTGCAGAAGCTCGCCCCTATTCAGTACCCTGGATCGGCATTCGTTATATACGAGCCGACTTCAAAGGACGTGGCGGCTGAGGGCGCATTGATCGAGGATCTTCTCTCAATGATCGACTATGAGCCCCGCGTCCTTCGCTCTCTCGCCGGAAAGCGCGATCAACTGCTTCGGGCTCTTTATGCACTGTCTGTCGCAGGAAGGCATCTCTTCTTGGTCATTGACGAAGCACAAAACTTGCACGTCAAGGACCTAGGCTGGCTGAAGCGCATCGTGAACTGGCTAACCACGCACGAGGTCAAAGTTACGGTTGTCCTTTTTGGTCAAAGCCAGCTTTGCTCGATGCATCAACGTTTCATGGCAGAGATGCCAGATCTGACCGTCCGATTCATGGCAGACCTGGTTGAGTTCAGAAGTCTGCAAGATGCGACTGATCTCCGCGGAGTGCTCAAGTCGTGCGACGAGGAGACCGAGTACCCCTCGGGGTCCGGTTGGTCATATACGCAGTACCTATGGCCACTCGCGCATGCCAACGGGTTCCGCTTAGCCAGTTGCGCTGTGGATCT
>NZ_JBFTOJ010000294.1:0-2128 GCF_056397905.1 Stenotrophomonas sp. 05L414_2 | reverse complement strand
CCTGGTAGCGCCGGGCCATGCCCGGCGGATGTTCCGAAGGCTTCGCTCTGGTAGCGCCGGGCCATGCCCGGCGGATGTTCCGAGATCGCCCATCAAGCCCAGCCGGCCCCCGCCGATACCTTCATCAGCGTGGGTTGGGCATGCCCGACCGCCCCTACCGGGGATTGCCTCGACGCTTTTCCAGGGTGGAAATCCCCGGAAAAACAGCTTTCAGCGACGAAATTCGGTTGCAACGAAATTCCCGGCTAAAGGTTGTTGACAAAGCGCCGTTATTCATTTGGCAACGGCGAAGCACACAGCCAAACAAAAAAATCAGGCGGCGCTTCGTTCCATTCACCAACGGGTTCCACATAAGAGGAGACGACCCCATGGCACAGGTAATCAACACCAATACGATGTCGCTCAACGCTCAGCGCAACCTGAGCACCAGCGGCAGCTCGCTCGCCACCACCATCCAGCGCCTCTCGTCCGGCCTGCGCATCAACAGCGCGAAGGACGACGCCGCCGGCCTGGCCATCAGCGAGCGCTTCACCACCCAGATCCGTGGTCTGGACGTGGCCATCCGCAACGCCAACGACGGCATCTCGCTGGCCCAGGTGGCCGAGGGCTCGCTGAACGAAGTGGGCAACAACCTGCAGCGCATCCGCGAACTGGGCGTGCAGGCCTCCAACGCCACCAACTCGGCCAGCGACCGCAAGGCGCTGCAGGCTGAAGTGACCCAGCTGGTCAGCGAAATCGACCGCGTCGCCAAGCAGGCCGACTTCAACGGCACCAAGCTGCTGGACGGTTCGTTCACCAGCCAGCTGTTCCAGGTGGGCGCCAACGCCGGCCAGGCCATCGCCATCAACAGCGTGGTCAACGCCAAGGCCGATTCGCTGGGGGCGGCCAGCTTCGCCAACGTCTACACCGGCACCAGCCTGGCTGCAGCCGACAAGGCCACCGCTGATACCACCTACTCCGGCCTGCAGATCTCGGTGACCCCGCCGGGCGGCGCCGCCACCACGGTCACCGTCAGCGACTTCACCGTGAAGGCAGGCGAATCGATCACCTCGGCCACCGCGGCCGCGATCAACAACAAGCTGGGCGAAACCGGCGTGGTCGCCTCCGTCAACGCCGGCGTGGTCAGCCTGGCCTCGGTCAAGGACGGCCAGACCTTCGCTCTGGGTGTCAGCGCGGCGACCCCGCCGGCCGGCGCCACCGCCGCCACCATCGCCGGCCTGGGCCTGACCGAGACCAGCACCAACGGCGGCACGCTGACCGGTGCAACGGCCAGCTTCGTCAAGGACCTGAACGTCACCACGGCCGAAGGCGCACAGAAGGCGATGTCGATCGTCGACAAGGCCCTCGAATCGGTCAACAGCGTGCGCGCCGACCTCGGCGCGATCCAGAACCGCTTCACCTCGGTGGTCGCCAACCTGCAGACCTCCTCGGAGAACCTGTCCGCATCGCGCAGCCGCATCCGCGATACCGACTTCGCAAAGGAAACCGCCGAGCTGACCCGCACCCAGATCCTGCAGCAGGCCGGTACGGCCATGCTGGCCCAGGCCAACCAGGTACCGCAGAACGTGCTCAGCCTGTTGCAGCGCTGACATGAGCCGCCCCCGGGGCACGTCGGGGGCGTCTAACCCAACTCACGTGCAACCGCTCAAGGACCTCTCCTCATGGCACAAGTAATCAACACCAACACGATGTCGTTGAATGCTCAGCGTAACCTGAGCACCAGCGGCAGCTCGCTGGCCACCACCATCCAGCGCCTGTCCTCCGGTTCGCGCATCAACAGYGCCAAGGACGATGCGGCCGGCCTGGCGATCTCCGAGCGCTTCGGYACCCAGATCCGCGGCACCGACGTGGCCATCCGCAATGCCAACGACGGCATYTCGCTGGCMCAGGTCGCCGAAGGTTCGCTGACCGAAATCGGCAACAACCTGCAGCGCGTCCGCGAGCTGTCGGTGCAGGCCTCCAACGCCACCAACTCGGCCAGCGACCGCAAGGCRCTGCAGGCCGAAGTGACCCAGCTGGTTTCGGAAATCGACCGCGTCGCCAAGCAGTCGGACTTCAACGGCACCAAGCTGCTGGACGGTTCGTTCTCCAGCCAGCTGTTCCAGGTCGGCGCCAACGCCGGCCAGGC
>NZ_JBFTOJ010000293.1:0-2153 GCF_056397905.1 Stenotrophomonas sp. 05L414_2 | reverse complement strand
CTGCAGGTCGATCTGCAGGGTGGGACCTGCAGGGCAACAGCTCCACCGCAACGCGCGACCGCATTGCCGGCTTTGGCGGTGCACCCAACATGGGTTCGGATGCACGCGGCCGCCGCCACGCCAGCGACGCCTGGATCAAGGCCGGCCAGCAGGCCGCGCGGCCCGGCGAGATGCCACGCGGGCGCAAACTGGTGGTGCAGATGGTGGAAACCTTCCGCGAGCACATGGCGCCGGCCTTCGTCGACCGCCTCGATGCCTGGGACCTGGCCGAGCGCGCGAGCATGCCGCTGCCGCCGGTGATGATCTACGGCGACGACGTCAGCCATGTGCTGACCGAGGAAGGCATCGCCAACCTGCTGCTATGCCGCAGCCCGGAAGAGCGCGAGCAGGCGATCCGCGGCGTGGCCGGCTATACCGCCGTGGGCAGGGGACGGGACCGCGCCATGGTGGAAAACCTGCGCGACCGCGGAGTGATCCGCCGCCCGGACGATCTCGGCATCAACGTGCGCGATGCCAGCCGCGATCTTCTTGCCGCGCGTTCGGTGAAAGACCTGGTGCGCTGGTCCGGCGGTCTGTACGACCCGCCCAAGCGCTTCCGCAACTGGTAAGGGCCACGCCATGGAAACCCTCGACTATCGATTCGCCGGCACGACGCCCGTGCGCTTCCCCACCGATGCGGTGCTGGTGGGCGTACTGGCCTCGGGCAACCTGGAAATCCTGCTGGAACCGGCCGACCTGGACGGTGCGATGACCGTGCGCATCATCACCGCTGCACGTGGCTTCGGCACGGTATGGCAGGCGGTGATCGCCGACTTCGCCCAGCGTCATCCCCTGCGCGATGTACGCGTGTCGATCAACGATGCCGGCGCTACACCGGCGGTGGTCAGCCTGCGCCTGGACCAGGCCGTCGAGACCCTGCTTGCCGGAGGCCAGCCATGACGCTCGCACAGCGCACCAGCTATTACGAAGCTGATGCCCGCGCGCGCATCGCCGGGCTGCTTGATGCA
The DNA here is from genome assembly GCF_056397905.1 of Stenotrophomonas sp. 05L414_2. Taxonomy (NCBI): domain Bacteria; kingdom Pseudomonadati; phylum Pseudomonadota; class Gammaproteobacteria; order Lysobacterales; family Lysobacteraceae; genus Stenotrophomonas; species Stenotrophomonas sp. 05L414_2. The sequence goes on along the minus strand of NZ_JBFTOJ010000293.1, from coordinate 1,146 downwards.
GGATCGTTCCGCGAATTTCTCGGCCCAGCCCAGCGCGCCATCAGCCCGCATCTGGCGCAGCTGGACCAGCCGGCCGCGTTCGACGATGGCATCGTCGTCGGCGAGGGACGCCTGCACGGCAAGCACGTGCTGGTAGCCGCACAGCAGGGTGAATTCATGGGCGGCGGCGTGGGTGAGGTGCATGGCGCCAAGTTGACCGGCCTGCTGCGCCGCGCGGCGGACACCCATCCCGATGGCGTGCTGCTGCTGCTCGATACCGGCGGTGTGCGCCTGCATGAAGCCAATGCGGGATTGATCGCCATTTCAGAAATCATGCGCGCCACGCTCGGCGCGCGGGCGGCCGGGGTACCGGTGGTGGCACTGATTGGCAGTGGCAACGGCGCCTTCGGTGGCATGGGTATCGTCGCCCGCTGCTGCAGCACGGTGATCATGTCCGAAGAAGGACGGCTGTCGCTGTCAGGCCCCGAAGTGATCGAGACCGTGCGCGGCGTGGAGGAATTCGATTCGCGCGACCGCGCATTGGTGTGGCGGGTGACCGGTGGCAAGCACCGCTACCTGATCGACCAGGCGCAGGTGCTGGTGCCCGATGCGATCAGCGCGTTCGCCGAGGCCGCCTCGGATGCGCTGCAGCCCGACACCGCCAGCGCCGACCCCGACGCGGCACTGGCAGCGCTGCAGGCACGCCACGCCGCGTTGAAGGCGCGCGTACAGGCGTGGGGCGACTGCAACGATGGCCTGCAGATCTGGGTACGCCAGGGCATTGCCGACCCGGAACGTCTGGCGCTGCTGGAAACCGATGCCTTCCTTGCCGCCACTGCGCACCGGAGCCTGCCATGAGCCTGCCATTGAATTCGCTGCTGGACGCACTGTTCCCGCGTGGCCATACGATCGCGGTGAACGATTCGGTACTGACCGGCACAGCGACCACCGACGACGGTGAGGTGACGGTGATCGGCACCACCGACAGGATCGAAGTCGGTGTGGACCACGCGCTGGTGCTGGCCGACACCGTGCTGGCCAGCACCGCTGCTCATCMGCAGCGTCCCATCGTGATGCTGGTCGATACCGCCGGCCAGCGGCTGGCGCGCCGCGATGAGCTGCTGGGCATCAACGGCTACTTCGCCCACCTCGCACAGACCCTGGACC
>NZ_JBFTOJ010000292.1:0-2184 GCF_056397905.1 Stenotrophomonas sp. 05L414_2 | reverse complement strand
GCGAGAAGGTGACCGAGGCGCGCAAGCTGGTCGGGCAGATGAGCGACATCATGATCCAGGTGACCCGCTTCGTGCTGGAAGTCACCCCGATCGGCACCTTCGGCCTGATTGCCGGCCTGGTCGGCAGCTACGGCTTCGAGAAGCTGCTGCCGCTGGGCCACTTCGTGCTGGCCCTGTACGTGGCCTGCGCGCTGCACATCGTGGTGGTGTACAGCGCGCTGCTGCTGGCGCATGGCCTGAACCCGCTGAAGTTCTTCCGTGGCGCGGCGCCGGGCATGCAGGTGGCCTTCGTCAGTTCCTCCAGCTTCGCGGCGATGCCGGTCGCGCTGCGCTCGATCACCCATAACCTGGGCGTGAACAAGGACTACGGTTCGTTCGCGGTGCCGCTGGGCGCGAGCATCAAGATGGACGGCTGCGGTGCGATCTATCCGGCGCTGTGCGCGGTGTTCATCGCCCAGTACAGCGGTGTGCCGCTGACGCCGGAGCAATACGTGGTGGTGCTGATCGCTTCGGTGCTGGGCAGCTTCGGTACCGCCGGCGTGCCGGGTACGGCGGTGATCATGGCAACGGTGGTGCTGAGTGCGGCCAACCTGCCGCTGGAAACCATCGGTTACCTGTATGCGATCGACCGCATCCTGGACATGATGCGCACGATGACCAACGTGACCGGACAGATGCTGGTGCCGGTGCTGGTGGCCAAGGAAACCGGCCTGCTCGACCAGACGGTGTACGACAACCCGTCCACCAACGTCGGCATCGATGATCCCGACCCGAGTCCGCCGCGCGCCTGAAGCGGCACTGCAACGCGCTGTATCAGTACCTGTAACACTACTGATACAGCCCCGATGGCGCCTTGCGCAGTGGTGTTTCCTGCGCGTTAAGGCGAACGGAATCCGAACGAAGTTGTAACACTGTGGCGTCACGCCGCCGCGGTGTTACCCGTCAAACCCCCGCTGCGACGGACTTCCGGTGTTGGCACGAAAGCTGCTCTCTCCCTGCGCATATGCAACGGGAGAGCGGCATGGACGGCAGCACCACCCTTTTCACTGTTTCTGGCCGGCGGCTTGCGCTGCTGCTGATGCTGGCCGTTCCGCTGGCGGCTGCGGCCTCGGGTGCCCGTCAAGGGGTGAAGGCGCAGCCGGGTGAGATCGTCCTGCTGCGCGACGTGTCTACGCGCCCGGCCTACCGCATGGCGCCGCCCGGCGTGGCGTTGATCGCCGATCCGAAACCGCAGCATGAGATCGCCGCCGCACTCGGCAGCAGCGGCGCTGCCAGCGGCATGGATGAACTCAGCGATGACGACTACGCCGGCCTCGGCGCTGGCCAGACCGGCAGCGTGCGCGCGCACGGCGTCACCACTGTCGAGCGGGTGACGCAGCAGGCCCTGGGCGGAACCCTTGGACGCTCGGGCGAGGGGATGATGAGCGGCAGCAGCCTCAGCGGTGCGATGAGCGGCCCGCTGGGGGCGGTCGGCAATACCACGCGCGGCATCGGCGATACCGTGCGTGGCGCACTGTCGCAGTTCCCGTTGGGCGCTCCGGCGCAGGCGGGTGGCAAGTGAAGCGCGCAATGCTGCTGGCGGCCTGGCTGGCATTGCCCGCCACAGCGCTGGCCGACGACTACAGCGGGATGCTGGCCTACCTCGACGTGACCCGCATCGACGGTCGCGCGCTGGCCGGTGCCAGTGGTGCCATCGCCATCAACCAGGCGGCGGGCGATCTCAACATCCAGGCCAATCTGCATGGCATGGCCAGCGGCGACCGCGCCGACGTGGCCATCGCTGCGCGCCAGCAGCACAGCAACGACGTCGTGCTTTCGGCACCACTGGAAGCCAGCGCGCACATCGCCGGACAGGCATTGGCAGGCGCCAGCGGCATTGCATCGATCAACCAGGCCAGCGGCATCGCCAACACGACGCTCAACGTCGTCAGCGCGACGCTGGCCCGGCAAGGAATACGCGAGTCCGATGACACGGCGTTGGCCGCCTCGGACATCGCGTCAGCAGGGGGGCAGGGCGATACCGGTGACGGTGTTGCGGCGGGTATCCGCAGTGTCGGCGTTTCGTCGACGGCACTGCGGGGCTTCGACGGTGTCCTGCAACTCAATCAGATCGCGGGAGCGCGAAACGATACGGCCAATGTTCTGGGCCTGGTCGTGCAGGGCAACCCGTGAGTACCACCCACC
>NZ_JBFTOJ010000291.1:0-2215 GCF_056397905.1 Stenotrophomonas sp. 05L414_2 | reverse complement strand
AGGTGGTCTCGCGGCCCCAGTACACGTCCTGGTCCGGCTCCCAGGTATCGGGACGGCCGCCGGCAAAGCCGAGCGTCTTGAAGCCCATCGACTCCAGTGCGACGTTGCCGGTCAGGATCAGCAGGTCGGCCCAGGAAATGGCCTGGCCATATTTCTGCTTGATCGGCCACAGCAGGCGTCGCGCCTTGTCCAGGCTGACGTTGTCGGGCCAGCTGTTGAGCGGAGCGAAGCGCTGCTGGCCGCGGCCACCACCACCACGGCCGTCATCGATGCGGTAGGTGCCGGCGCTGTGCCAGGCCATGCGGATGAACAGGCCGCCGTAGTGGCCGAAGTCGGCTGGCCACCAGTCCTGCGAGTCGGTCATCAACGCCTTCAGGTCGGCCTTCAGGGCGCTGTAGTCCAGCCCGTTGAAGGCCTTGGCGTAGTCGAAGCCCGTATCAAGGGGATTGGAGCGCGTGGAGTGCTGGTTGAGCAGATCCACGCGCAGCTGGTTCGGCCACCAGTCGCGGTTGGTCGTCGCATCACCGACGACGGCATGGTTGAACGGGCACTTCGCTTCGCTTTTCATGGGTCTCTACCTGTGGGCTGGCGAATGAGGGAATCAGATCGCTTACCCACCATAGGCATCGCCTAATGATGGGTAAATTCGATTGATTCAACCGATGCGATAGTGGCCGCCTATGGCAGGCGGCGCTTGCATCGTTGTGCGCGATCAGCGCTTGAGCAGGCCCGCGCCGAGCTTGAACAGATCGCTGGCGCCGAACTGGCCATCGCCGTCCTGATCGAGCGCACCGCCGAGCAGGCTGCCGATGCCACCGCCGGATTGCTGTGCTTCCTGCCCCAGGGCCTGGCTGAGCTGGCCGGCGTTGCCGCTCTGGGCAAACCGCTGGGCCAGGAACGACATGACGATGGGGGCCAGGATCGCCAGCAGCTGGCTGGACCTGCCGCTGTCCAGGCCGGTCTTCTGGCCCAGCACTTCGGCCGCCTGCGAGGTCTGCCCACCGAACACGTGGCCGAGGATGCCGGCACCGTTGGTGGCGTTGCCGCCGCCACCGCCCATCACCGCGCCGAGGATGCTGCCGATGTCGAAACCGCCGCCAGCACCRCCACCGCCGCCCGAACCGAGGTGGTCGCGCTGCAGGGCATTGAGGAGGGACTGCGCACCCTGCGGCTCGCTGGCGTTCTGGCCCATCGCGCCGAGCAGCAGCGGCAGCGCGCTGCCGACGGCCTGGGTAGCCTGGCTGCTGTCCAGGCCGAGCTGCTGCGAGACCTGCTGCAGGCCTTGGCCCTGCTGCAGCTGCTGGAAGAGGGATGCAGCAAGGGATTCGGTGTTCATGGCGGTCTCCGGTCTGTGAAGGACGAACCGCCCGAGCATAACGCCGTGTACACGACGGCAATGCGAAGGCTTCATGGCGGGCGTCCGCCGGGCAGGGCCGGCGGAACCTGCGGCCTGCCTTACAGCAGCGCCTTCAACCGGTACAGCGCTTCCAGTGCCTGCTTCGGGGTCAGCTCGTCCGGGTCGATCGCGGCCAGCGCCTCCTGCGCCTTGTTCGGCGGAGCGGCAAACAGCCCGAACTGCTGCGGGGCATCCAGCGCCTGCGGGGCGAGTTCGGCGGCATGGCTTTCGCCGCCGCGCTGTTCCAGTTCGGCCAGGCGTCGGCGCGCCTGTGCCACGGTGGCACGCGGCAGGCCGGCCAGGGCAGCCACCTGCAGGCCGAAGCTGCGGTTGGCCGGACCGTCCTTCACTGCATGCATGAACACCAGTGCTTCGCCGTGCTCGACGGCATCCAGATGCACGTTGGCGATGCCGCTGCGGCCGCCTTCGTGCTGTTCGTCGGCCAACGCGGTCAGTTCGAAGTAATGGGTCGCAAACAGCGTGTAACAGCGGTTTTCGTAGGCGAGGTGGCGCGCTACCGCGTCGGCCAGGGCCAGGCCGTCGTAGGTGGACGTGCCGCGGCCGATCTCGTCCATCAGCACCAGCGAATGCGCGGTGGCGTGATGCAGGATGTAGCTGGTTTCGGCCATCTCGACCATGAAGGTCGACTGCCCGCGGGCAAGGTCATCGCCTGCGCCGATGCGGGTCAGGATGCGGTCGATCGGGCCGATCAGCGCACGGCTGGCCGGCACGAAGCTGCCGATGTGGGCCAGCAGCACGATCAGCGCGTTCTGCCGCATGTAGGTCGATTTACCGCCCATGTTCGGGCCGGTGATGACC
>NZ_JBFTOJ010000290.1:0-3449 GCF_056397905.1 Stenotrophomonas sp. 05L414_2 | reverse complement strand
TAATTCCCCCTTTCCCTTCTTACACAGGAATCGACCGCCGTGGTCAAGCCGTTGCCTCGCCTGAGGTTGCAGGGTTTCAACAACCTCACCAAGGCGCTGAGCTTCAACATCTATGACGTGTGTTACGCGCGCACCGAAGAGGAGCGTCAGCGTTACATTGAATACATCGATGAAGAGTACAACGCCGACAGGCTTACTCAAATCTTGACCGATGTCGCTGAGATCATCGGCGCCAACATCCTCAACGTGGCGCGCCAGGATTACGATCCGCAGGGTGCCTCGGTGACGATCCTGATCTCCGAAGAGCCGGTGATCGACAAGAAGCAGGCCGGCAAGGAGTTGATTTCCGATGCCGTGGTCGCGCACATGGACAAGTCGCACATCACCGTGCACACCTATCCGGAAACGCACCCGCAGGAAGGCATTGCCACTTTCCGCGCCGATATCGACGTGGCTACCTGTGGCGTCATTTCGCCGTTGAAGGCACTGAACTACCTGATCGAGAGCCTGGAATCGGACATCGTGATCATGGACTACCGTGTCCGTGGCTTCACGCGTGATGTGAAGGGCAAGAAGCACTACATCGATCACAAGATCAACTCGATCCAGAACTTCCTGGCCAAGAACATCAAGTCGCGTTACGAGATGTTCGACGTCAATGTCTACCAGGAAAACATCTTCCACACGAAGATGCACCTGAAGGACTTCGACCTGGACCAGTACCTGTTCGAGGAAAAGGCCAAGAACATCTCGTTCAAGGAACGCATGAAGATCGAAGCGCTGCTGCGTCGTGAGATCGAAGAGCTGTTCCACGGCCGCAACCTGGCTGAGTGACCCATGTGCGATGCCGGTAGGCATCGCCACCCAGGCGGGACGCCCCGCCCCGTGGAGCCTGCGCTTGGCGCAATCTTCAGTTCCACGGCGATGTACCGACCTACGGCCCGGTGTGAAAACACCGGGCCGTTTCGTTTTTCCCAAAAAGGTAAGGAGCCCCCACCCATGCCCTGGATCTACCTGCTGCTGGCCGGTCTGTTCGAGATCGGATTCGCCCTTGGAATGAAGTACTCCGAAGGTTTCAGCAAACCCGTGCCGACCGCCCTGACGGTGGTGTCGGCGCTGATCAGCCTGTACTTGATGAGCCAGGCGATGAAGAACATTCCGGTCGGCACGGCCTATGCGATCTGGACCGGCATCGGCGCCATGGGCGTGACGGGGCAACCTCATTACCTGCGGCGACCCATGCGGGGTTGCCGGCCAGCGGCCGGCACTACCCTCATGCGGGTTACAGCCGGTAGGCAATGGTCTTCATCACCCTGGAGGCCAGCGCCATCGCGCCCGGAATCGGGAACGGCAGGCGGCGCGCGCCGGCCTGCTCGGCATGTTCGGCATGCCGGGCCTCGTCTTCCTTCATCACCCGGATGACCGCGCGGCTGCGCAGGTCGCCGGCCGGCAGGTCGACCAGGTGTTCGTCCAGATGGGCTTCCACCTGGCGCTCGGTCTCGACCACGAAGCCCAGGTTCCAGCCGTCGCCGCGCAGCCCGGCCAGGGTGCCGATGGTGTAGCTGCCGGCGTACCAGAGCGGATTGAACAGGCTGGGGCGGCTGTCCAGCTCGCTCAGGCGGGTGGCGCACCAGGCCAGGTGATCGGTCTCTTCCTGGGCCGCTTCCAGCAGATGTTCGCGGGTCGCCGGGTCGCGTGCCACCGCGGCCTGGCCGAAGTACAGGCCCTGGGCGCAGACCTCACCGACATGGTTGATGCGCATCAGCCCGGCCGCGTGGCGACGCTGGGCGCTGTCCATGCCGGGCTCGCCGGTGTCCGTGGCCGGATAGGGGCGGCTGGCCGGCGGGTTGCCGAACACCGTGTCCAGGGCGCGCTGCGCCTCGGTCAGCAGGTGGTCCAGCGGGGTGGTCTGGCGAAGCACGGTCATGGCGGCACGGCGTGGAGCGGGGGAGGCCCGATTCTCGCCCGGCCCCGGTCCCCTGCCAACCCGGGGCAGGGGACCGGTTGCACCCGCCAGCCAAGGTGCGTACAATGCCGCCCCTTACGCTCCACCTTTCACAACGCGTGGCAGAGTTCCGGCGAGTCCTTCGCCGCAATGAGCCCGACCTAACCAAGAGTTCTTCATGAGCACTTTCACTGCCAAGAACGAGACCGTCCAGCGCGACTGGTACCTCGTCGACGCCGAGGGCAAGACCCTGGGCCGTCTCTGCACCGAGCTGGCCCGCCGTCTGCGTGGCAAGCACAAGCCGGTCTACACCCCGCACGTTGATACCGGCGACTACCTGGTCGTCATCAATGCAGAAAAGATTGTCGTCACCGGCAAGAAGCTGCAGGACAAGATGTATCACCGTTTCACCGGTTACATCGGCAACCTGAAGACCGAAWCYCTSGCCCAGGCGCTTGAGCGCCACCCGGAGCGYGTSATCGAGACCGCCGTCAAGGGCATGCTGCCGAAGGGCMCGCTGGGTCGCCAGATGTACCGCAAGCTCAAGGTCTACGCCGGCACTGAGCATCCGCACGCCGCACAGCAGCCGCAGGTTCTGGATATCTAATCATGGCTATCACTCAAAACTACGGCACTGGCCGCCGCAAGTCCTCCACCGCTCGCGTGTTCCTGCGCAAGGGTTCGGGCAACATCACCGTCAATGGCCGTCCGCTGGACGAGTTCTTCGGCCGTGAGACCGCTCGCATGATCGTGCGCCAGCCGCTCGAGCTGACCAAGAACACCGAGAGCTTCGACATCCTGGTCACCGCCGCTGGCGGCGGCACCACCGGCCAGGCCGGTGCGATCCGTCTGGGTATCGCCCGCGCTCTGGTCGAGTACGACGAGACCCTGAAGTCCGAGCTGCGCAAGGCTGGCTTCATGACCCGCGACGCCCGCGAAGTCGAACGTAAGAAGGTCGGTCTGCACAAGGCCCGCCGCGCCACCCAGTTCTCCAAGCGCTGATTTACCGCGCCTGGTTGGGCTCCTTCGGGAGCCCGCTGGATGGAAAAGCAAAAGCCCGGCTTCGGCCGGGCTTTTGTCGTTCTGGGGCTGCGCATTTCAAGGTTGCCGGCCAGCGGCCGGCACTACCCATGGTCCGTATGCCCGACCCCGGTCTCTGTCTGGAGGAGAGTCCCCTTGTTGTTCAAGGGGGGCGCGCCGACAGGCGCGGGGATAAGGTGGGATGCGTGACCAAATTAAAAAGAAAAAGGCCTGATCTTTCGATCAGGCCTTTTTCTTTTTAATTTGGCTGCCCCTGATGGATTCGAACCACCGATGCCTGAGTCAGAGTCAGGTGCCTTACCGCTTGGCTAAGGGGCAATGTAACGTGTAACTATTTTCTCACTTTTCACGTTGAAAAACAACTTCAACGTGGTGGCTATGGGTGGACTCGAACCACCGACCCCAGCATTATGAGTGCTGTGCTCTAACCGGCTGAGCTACATAGCCTTGGTGAGCCCGCTAT
>NZ_JBFTOJ010000289.1:0-2271 GCF_056397905.1 Stenotrophomonas sp. 05L414_2 | reverse complement strand
ACCTGCGCCTGACTGGTCGCGAGGAAAAGCAGGTCGCACTGGTTGAAAGCTACGCGCGCAGCACCGGCCTGTGGGCCGATGACCTGGCCACTGCGGAATACGAGCGCGTGCTGCACTTCGATCTGTCGACGGTGGTGCGCAACATGGCCGGCCCGAGCAATCCGCATCGCCGCCTGCCGGTATCGGAACTGGTCGAGCGCGGCATCGCCGATGCCGCCAAGCTGGAAGCCGGCAAGGCCGAGCAGGCACAGGGCCTGATGCCCGATGGCGCGGTGATCATCGCTGCCATCACCAGCTGCACCAATACCTCCAACCCGCGCAACGTGATCGCCGCCGGCCTGCTGGCACGCAAGGCCAACGAGCGCGGCCTGCTGCGCAAGCCTTGGGTGAAGTCGTCGCTGGCACCCGGTTCCAAGGCAGTGCAGCTGTACCTGGAGGAAGCGGGCCTGCTGCCGGACCTGGAGAAGCTGGGCTTCGGCATCGTTGCCTTCGCCTGCACCACCTGCAATGGCATGAGCGGCGCGCTGGATCCGAAGATCCAGCAGGAAATCATCGACCGTGACCTTTACGCCACGGCGGTACTGTCGGGCAACCGCAACTTCGACGGCCGCATCCATCCATATGCGAAGCAGGCGTTCCTGGCCTCGCCGCCACTGGTGATCGCCTACGCCATCGCCGGCACCATCCGCTTTGACATCGAGAAGGATGTGCTGGGCGTGGACACCGACGGCAACGAGGTGCGCCTGAAGGACATCTGGCCGAGTGATGCCGAGATCGATGCGGTGGTGAAGGCGGCGGTGAAGCCGGAGCAGTTCCGCAGCGTCTACAACCCGATGTTCAACGTACGCGTCGAACACGGCGCAGCGGTGAGCCCGCTGTACGACTGGCGCCCGCAGAGCACCTACATCCGTCGTCCGCCGTACTGGGAAGGTGCATTGGCCGGTGAGCGCTCGCTGGCCGGCATGCGTGCGCTGGCGGTGTTGCCCGACAACATCACCACCGACCACCTGTCGCCGTCCAACGCGATCCTGGCCTCGAGTGCGGCTGGCGAATACCTGGCGAAGATGGGCCTGCCGGAAGAGGACTTCAATTCCTACGCCACCCATCGCGGTGACCACCTGACCGCGCAGCGCGCCACCTTCGCCAACCCGAAGCTGTTCAACGAGATGGTGCGCAATGAAGACGGCAGCGTGAAACAGGGTTCGCTGGCGCGCGTCGAGCCGGAAGGCAAGGTGATGCGCATGTGGGAAGCCATCGAGACCTACATGGAGCGCAAGCAGCCGCTGATCATCATCGCCRGTGCCGACTACGGGCAGGGTTCTTCGCGCGACTGGGCCGCCAAGGGCGTGCGSCTGGCYGGCGTGGAGGCSATCGTKGCCGAAGGCTTCGAGCGCATCCACCGCACCAACCTGATCGGCATGGGCGTGCTGCCGCTGGAGTTCAAGCCGGGCACCACCCGTCTGACCCTGGGCATCGATGGCACCGAAACCTTCGACGTCATCGGTGAACGCACGCCGCGCGCCGAGTTGCGCGTGGTCATCCACCGCCGCGACGGCCAGGACGTGATCGTGCCGGTCACCTGCCGCCTGGACAGTGACGAGGAAGTGGCGATCTACGAGGCCGGCGGCGTCCTGCAGCGCTTCGCGCAGGACTTCCTGGAAGGCGCCAAGGTGGCGTGATGCCGGGCTGAATGCCTGCCCCCGGAGGTGGGGGCAGGCTTGTCCGACATCAGGGCAGGGCGCACACTGACTTGGCAAAAACTGCCAATGGAGAGTCTCATGGCCACCATGAACATTTCGCTGACCGATCCGCTCAAGCAGTTCGTGGACGAGGAAGTGCGCGAAGGCGGTTACTCCAGTACGTCGGATTACGTGCGCGACCTGATCCGGCAACGCCAGCGGAGCAAGGCCGAGGAGTTGCTCAAGAAGCTGATCGCCGAGGGGCTGGCATCCGGCCCTTCGGCGCCTCTCCCGCCCGATCACTTCGACAAGCTGCGTGAGCGTGCACGGAACCGCAAGTGAAACCCTCGCACTGGTCCCCTGCAGCGGTTCGAGATCTTGACCAGGCTGCAAGCTGGTATGGAGATCAAGGCGGAGAAGCATTGGAGATCGGCTTCGTCGATGCGGTGGAATCGGTGGTGAGACTGATCGAAACACACCCCGGTGCCGGCTCCACACTGCATGCGGATCTGCTGCCGACCCTTTCAGCGCCGTTGCGCTTTCATCCGGTTCGTCGCTTCGACGGCTATCTGGTCTATTACGTGGAGCTACC
>NZ_JBFTOJ010000288.1:0-2281 GCF_056397905.1 Stenotrophomonas sp. 05L414_2 | reverse complement strand
GCGTTGTGTGGCGCGCAACGGTTCCGCTACACTCGACCGAGATTCAATGCGGCTCTGGCCCCCACCGGAACCGCTGGCAGCCTTAAAGCTACCTAATCAATATCGGAGTGCCGGATGGCCAACGATGGGGTACACGATCCAGTCAACACCGGACGTCGGCGTTTTCTTACTGCCACCACAGCTGTGGTGGGCGCCGTCGGCGTCGGATTCACCGCAGTTCCTTTCATCAAATCCTGGAACCCCAGTGCCCGCGCCAAGCTTGCCGGCGCACCGGTGGTGGCCGACATCAGCGCCCTGCAGGAAGGCCAACGCCTGATCGTGGAATGGCGTGGCCAGCCGATCTGGATCGTCAAACGGTCCAAGGCGATCCTTGACGCGCTGCATGGGCTGGATGGCCGCTTGAAGGACCCCGAGTCCGGCGAGAAGGACCAGCAGCCGGAGTACGTGCTCAAGCAGAACCCGGAGCTGCGCTCGATCAAGCCCGAGATCTCGGTGCTGGTCGGTCTCTGCACGCACCTGGGCTGTTCGCCGGAAATGGTGGGTGAAATCCGCCCCGAGCCCTACGATCCGCAATGGAAGGGCGGCTATTTCTGCCCCTGCCACAAGTCGCGCTTCGACATGTCCGGCCGCGTCTTCAAGGACGTGCCCGCACCCATCAACCTGAAGGTGCCCGCGCACCACTACCAGGACGACAACACCATCATCATCGGTGTCGATCCGCAGGGGGCTGCCTGATGTCCAACATCCTCAGCCGTACCGCCACCGGCGTGGCCGACTGGGTCAATGCCCGCGCGCCGGGGTTGATGCCGATCTACCGCAAGCACGTCAGCGAGTACTACGCGCCGAAGAACTTCAACATCTGGTACTACTTCGGCTCGCTGGCGCTGCTGGTGCTGGTCAACCAGATCGTCACCGGCATCTTCCTGACCATGCACTACAAGACGAATGCCGCCGAAGCATTCGCCTCCATCGAATACATCATGCGTGACGTGGAGTGGGGCTGGCTGATCCGCTACATSCACTCSACCGGTGCCTCGCYGTTCTTCATCGTGGTSTACCTGCACATGTTCCGCGGGCTGCTGTATGGCAGCTACCAGAAGCCACGCGAACTGGTGTGGATCCTGGGCATGCTGATCTACCTGGYGYTGATGGCCGAAGCCTTCATGGGCTACGTGCTGCCGTGGGGCCAGATGTCSTTCTGGGGCGCCMAGGTGATCATCTCGCTGTTCGGYGCSATTCCGGTGATCGGCAACGGCCTGACCGAATGGATCATGGGCGATTACCTGCCCAGYGACGCCACSCTCAACCGSTTCTTCGCMCTGCACGTGATCGCSCTGCCGCTGGTCCTGCTGCTGCTGGTGGTGCTGCACCTGGGCGCGCTGCATGAAGTGGGATCGAACAATCCCGATGGCGTGGAGATCAAGAAGGGCCCGAAGGGCAACCGCTGGTCACCGAACGCGCCGACCGACGGCATCCCGTTCCATCCCTACTACACACTCAAGGACGGCGTCGGTGCGGGCTTCCTGCTGATCATCGCGGCCTTCATCATCTTCTTCGCACCGGCCTTCGGTGGCCTGTTCCTGGAACACGACAACTTCACCGAAGCCAATCGCCTGGTCACCCCCGAGCACATCAAGCCGGTCTGGTACTACACGCCGTACTACGCGATGTTGCGGGTGGTGCCGAACAAACTGGGTGGCGTGATCGTGATGTTCTCGGCCATCGCCATCCTGTTCCTGGTGCCCTGGCTGGACCGGGCCAAGGTCAAGTCCTACCGCTACCGCGGCTGGCTGTCGCGCGGCCTGCTGGGCATGTTCGTGGTGTGCTTTGCGTGGCTGATGGTGATCGGTTCCGGTCCTGGTACCGATGCACACGAGACCTATGTCGGGCGGGTGCTGACCTTCCTGTACTTTGCCTTCTTCATCACCATGCCGATATGGACAAGGCTGGACAAGACCAAGCCGGTACCGGAAAGGGTGACCACGCATGACTGAGCGCTGGATGGTCCGGCTGGCCCTGGCGGCCGCCCTGATGCTGGGCAGTACCCTGGCCATGGCCGCCGAGGGCGGCACCAAGCTCCTGCAGGCCGGTAACGACCTGGGTGACCGGGCGTCGCTGCAGCGCGGCGCCCAGTTGTACATGAACTACTGCAGTGGCTGTCATGCACTGAAGTACCTGCGCTATTCGCGGATGGGCGAGGACCTGGGGCTGAGCGAGGAAGAGGTGATGAACAACCTCAACTTCACCGGCTCGGCGATCGGCGATCCGGTGCCTGTGGCGA
>NZ_JBFTOJ010000287.1:0-2294 GCF_056397905.1 Stenotrophomonas sp. 05L414_2 | reverse complement strand
TCAGTGGCCAAGGCACTGTCAGTGATGGACGGAGAGACACTGATTGATAAGGCCGTAGCATACGTGAAGCTCACCGACCTTCGGATATGGACAGGGACGTACGCGAGTTGTCTGATCGATATGGTGCCTGATCGCTCCAGCTGCAATCCAGACGCAAGCCTGCTCACCGTCCGTGCCTCGCCAGACTTCGGCGTACGATCGCCCGGCCTGTGTGCGGGCTGCAAGTGCTGCATCATCCTCCCAGAGCATCGGGACTTCTGGGAGGATCGACTTCTGAAGAATCAGGCCATTGTCCAAGCAGATCGAATCAACTCTAAGGACCAGCGATCAAAGATTGCCATGAGTCGTGTCGTTCAGAGTCGAGCAGTTCTGAAGATGATATCCAAGGCTACCGGGGACGCCTCCGATCGTTCCGGCGGAAGTTGACGACATTGGCCGCTTCATCCCTGTTGGCACTTCTCTTCTGAAGCCGGGACACTGCGAGCTGAAGGGAAGCGTTGTGGATACTTGTCTTGTACACCAGAGCCTTCAACCTTGCATTCTCGGCTCTGAGCTTGGCGAGCTCTTCAGTCACTGAGCCGCGCTTCTCCTCCTCAGCTAGTTCTTGAATTTTGAGCCAGACATGCCCCAGTCGAGCGTGCCTTGATCCAAAGCTTCCTCTATTTACGCCCGCCTCCGCCGCGACCGAGGTTGGCGTGATGATCCGATGACCTGCGGCCACCTTTGCTTTCAACAATTCATTGGTTGGGCGTCGCTTCACCAGACGGTCAAGAGCGGCCAACGCTTTGTCCTCTACTGAGTAGGGTCTGCTCATGCTGCTTTCCGATGATTCGTCGTAGCCAGTACATAGCCTACGCCACATGCGCCGCCGAATCAGCTGGGTGGAATCCGTCATCTCAGGGTTTGCTGAAAACAGCGACTATCAAACTCCAGAAGCTGATAAGGGTCGCGTTAGCTACTCTATCCTCGACGTTCTGTTTCGGTTTGTAGTAGGCATCCTCCAGGATCCTACGCAACTAGGTCCCCAATACACCATGTTCAGCACGTAGATGCTTTGATTGTCAGTTCTAACGCAACAGGAAAGCGCTTACCGTGTCCATGAAGGGAAAGGTTGCATTAGTTGCTGGCGGCCGCTCTGGCATTGGATTGACGATCGCACAAAGGTTCTCAGTAGACGGTGCTCGCGTCTTCACCGCCCAGCGTCGTGCAGACATCGTGTTTGAAGGCATTGAAGCGGATTTCTCGGATCCAGCCTCTGCGCAACGCGCCGTCTCAACCGTGACTGATTTGTTTCTCGCCCCTGAGGGCTATTGATTTTGGAGAGAGCAGGTGAGCAGGACAAGTATTTCCCATCCACTGCAGATTGCTACCTTGCCCGTCGGTACGAACGGCGGTGGGATCGGCGTCACCTTTGCACCAGGAAAGCATCAGGACGTTGCAATGACTGGGTCTTGGGCTCGGGACCTGGACGTCGATCTAGCTTCGATCGTCGCGTGGGGAGCACAGCATCTGATCACGTTGATTGAGCCGTGGGAGTTCGAGGAGCTGCAAATCACCTCTTTGGCGGAACGTGCCAGAGCGCACGGCTTGGTGTGGCACGGCCTGCCAATTACGGATGGTGCGGTACCTGATGCGCGACTGCTTGAGCCATGGCGATCCCTAGGGCCACAGTTCGCGGCCAAGCTCTTGTCCGGAACCAGGATCGTGGTGCACTGCAAAGGCGGTTTGGGTCGGGCCGGCACAGTAGCGTCGATGCTCCTCATTGAAACAGGCTGCGCTTCAGACGGCATCGATGCAATTGCTAAAGTGCGCTCAGTGCGGCCCGGCGCGGTGGAGACAATGGAGCAGGAAGAATTCATCCTAAGCTGGTCTGGTCGCCCAGGCCAAAGCCTGAGCTAGCCGCAATGCACCGCGACCCGACACCAACTCCGCTTGGGAGGATATTTTGGCCAAGATGGCATCGTACCGATACATGATTGACATGTGTCCCTGAAAGCATGCTTGCACCGAGCTGAGCCCAACCCGCGCTCTCAATACTGAGGAGCGGGAAGCCAGATGGGAACAAGATTGCTCGTCGCCAATCATCCAGCTTTGTCCCTAGAGTTTGCGAGACAGCCCGATCGCCCAATTTGATGTAACGCAGGGGATGCGCTATCCCTCGTGGAACCTGTGACGTTGCATAACGGCATTCAAGTCGTTGAACATCGCGTCGGTCACACCAAACTCACTGATATAGCGGCCGAGATGGCAGACATAGAAGGTATAGCTGCCCTTCTCGCTCAATGGTATGTACA
>NZ_JBFTOJ010000286.1:0-2348 GCF_056397905.1 Stenotrophomonas sp. 05L414_2 | reverse complement strand
AGGGCATCATGACTGATGCGCAGGCGCGCCAGTTGGGCGTCGGCGGCGAAGTCCTGTGCTTCGTGGCCTAAGGCGAAAGGAGTAGACCATGTCCCGTGTAGCCAAGAAGCCGATCGACCTGGGTAAGGTTGAACTGAACGTCCAGAACGACAGCGTCATCGCCAAGGGCCCGAAGGGCACCCTGTCGCTGGCCAAGCCGGCTGGCATCAACATCAATGTCGAAAACGGCGTTGCCACCCTGAGCACCGACAACGTGGAGCTGATCCCGCTGACCGGTACCGTCCGCGCCATCCTGTCCAACATGGTCAAGGGTGTTTCCGAAGGCTTCGAGCGCAAGCTTGAGCTGGTCGGCGTGGGTTACCGTGCCGCGATGCAGGGCAAGGACCTCAGCCTGTCGCTGGGTTACTCGCACCCGATCGTGTTCGTGGCGCCGGAAGGCATCACCATCACCACCCCGACCCAGACTGAAATCCTGGTGCAGGGCGCTGACAAGCAGGCCGTCGGTGAAGCTGCCGCCAAGATCCGTGCGTTCCGCAAGCCGGAGCCGTACAAGGGCAAGGGCGTGAAGTACTCCGACGAAGTCATCATTCGCAAGGAAGCCAAGAAGGCCTAATTAGGACCTTCCGCTTTCCAGGGAAAAAGATCATGAACAAGAACATCGCCCGCCTGCGTCGCGCCAAGTCGACCCGTGCCCACATCCGTGTGCTCGGTGTGGCCCGCCTGTCGGTGCTGCGCACCGGCCAGCACCTGTATGCACAGGTCTTCACCGCTGACGGCTCGAAGGTGCTGGCTGCCGCCAACACCACCCAGGCCGACATCAAGGAAGGCCTGAAGAACGGCAAGAACGCCGATGCCGCCGCCAAGGTTGGCCGCATCGTCGCTGAGCGTGCCAAGGCCGCCGGCGTCGAGAAGGTTGCCTTCGATCGTTCGGGTTACCGTTACCACGGCCGCATCAAGGCCCTGGCTGACGCTGCCCGCGAAGCCGGCCTGCAGTTCTAAGGGATCAGGGCAGGGGACCCCGGTCCCCATGCCCGCCTGCTCGCCAGCCTGAGTGAGGCTGGGCGGCGCCGCTCTTCTGCAGCGGCCCACCGCAACAACGCACCACTCCACAACCATAAGCGGCCTCGAGCCGTACATAACCCAACAACCAAGGAATAAACATGGCAGAAGAACGTCAGCAGCGGGGTCGCGATCGCGACCGTAACCGCGAAGAGAAAGTCGATGACGGCATGATCGAAAAGCTGGTCGCGGTCAATCGCGTCAGCAAGACCGTCAAGGGTGGCCGTCAGTTCACCTTCACCGCCCTGACTGTTGTCGGCGACGGCGAAGGCAAGGTCGGTTTCGGTTATGGCAAGGCACGCGAAGTGCCGGTCGCCATCCAGAAGTCGATGGAGCAGGCTCGCAAGAACCAGGTCACCGTCGATCTGAACAACGGCACCCTGTGGCACACCATCAAGGATGGTCACGGCGCAGCGCGCGTGTTCATGCAGCCGGCTTCCGAAGGTACCGGCGTCATTGCCGGTGGTGCCATGCGCGCCGTGCTGGAAGCAGTTGGCGTGAAGAACGTGCTGGCCAAGGCCACCGGTTCGCGCAACCCGATCAACCTGGTGCGTGCCACCGTGAAGGGCCTGACTGCAGCGCAGTCGCCGGCTCGCATCGCGGCCAAGCGCGGCAAGAAGGTGGAGGATCTCAACCATGGCTAATGAAACCAACAAGACCGTCAAGGTCCGTCTGGTTCGCGGCCTGCGTGGTGCCCAGGCGCGTCATCGCCTGTCGGTGCGTGCGCTGGGTCTGGGCAAGCTCAACGATGTGCGTGAACTGAAGGACAGCCCGCAGGTTCGCGGTCTGATCAACAAGGTCCACTACCTCGTCAAGGTTGAGGAATAATCCAATGACCATGCATCTGAATGAATTGAGCCCGGCACCGGGCGCTCGTAAAGAGCGTACCCGCGTCGGTCGCGGTATCGGCTCCGGCCTGGGCAAGACCTGCGGCCGCGGCCACAAGGGTTCGTTTGCCCGTAAGGGTGGCGGCAAGATCAAGGCTGGCTTCGAAGGCGGCCAGACCCCCATGCAGCGTCGTCTGCCGAAGATCGGCTTCCGTTCGCCGATCGCCAAGGACACCGCTGAAGTGCTGCTGTACCAGCTGGACAAGCTGCCGGCCGGCGAGATCGACTTCGCTGTCCTGCGTGCTGCCAAGCTGGTCCCGAGCACTGCAAAGAAGGCCAAGGTCGTCGTCAAGGGCGAAGTGACCAAGGCGTTCACCCTGAAGGGTGTTGCTGCCACGGCCGGTGCCAAGGCTGCGATCGAAGCTGCCGGCGGCAGCGTAACGGAGTAAGAGAATCATGGCG
>NZ_JBFTOJ010000285.1:0-2358 GCF_056397905.1 Stenotrophomonas sp. 05L414_2 | reverse complement strand
CGTTGAAAAAGTTGGATTTTTGACGCCAGAAGAGCGTGTATCACAAGGTGTCCGCCGGGCCAGTCCGTGACACTGCGTTGCAGCCATCGGCGCCGCCYGCGCTGGCGATGTTGCAGTGCATTGGATAACGTACGCGCTTCACTGCCCCCGGAGCCTGCCATGCCGCTGTCCAACCGCCGTTTGCGGGCGAGGGGAGCCGCGTGAGCGCGGCGCGGGAGAGCGGGGCACTGAAGGGCCTGCTGGCCGCGCTGCGCGAGTCGCCGGCGCTGTGGTGGTCGTTTCTGTACTTCTTCTGCCTGCTCAGCGGCTACTACGTGCTGCGGCCGGTACGCGAGGCGATGGCCGCTTCGGCCGACCTGGAGACGGTGTTCCCGGCGGCGTTGATCGCCTGGTTCGCCAGCCATGGCATCGCCCTGAAGGACTTCGTCCTGCAGTTCCTGTTCTCCTGCGTATTCGTGATCATGCTGGTGCTGCAGCCGGTCTATGGCTGGCTGGTCAGCCGCTTCCCGCGGCGGGTGTTCCTGCCGGCGGTGTACGGCTTCTTCGTCGCCACCCTGCTGGGCTTCTACGCACTGTTCGACAGCGGCGTACCGGGGCGGGGCATGGCGTTCTTCTTCTGGATCACCGTGTTCAACCTGTTTGCGGTCGCGGTGTTCTGGAGCTTCATGGCCGATGTGTTCTCCAATGCGCAGGCGCGGGCCTACTACGGCTACATCGGTGCGGCCGGCACTGTTGGCGCCTTCCTCGGCCCGATCATCACCAGTGCGCTGGTGCAGCGGGTGGGCATCGCCAACCTGATGCTGGTTTCGGCCGGCTTCCTGGTCGTGTGCCTGTTGTGCATCTGGCGCCTGCGCCACTGGGCGGTGCTGCGCGAGCGTGAGCAGCAGCTGGTGTCGGGTGAGCAGCCGATGGGCGGCAGCGTGCTCGATGGCCTGAAGCTGATCGTGCGCGAGCCCCTGCTGCGCTGGCTGGCGATCATGGTGGTGTTCGGCGTGGGTGTCGGCACCTTGCTGTACAACCAGCAGGCCAGCATCGTGCGTGCCTCGTTCAACGATGCAGGCGCTGCCACAGCCTTCTTTTCGCGCATCGACCTGGCGGTGAACGCGCTGGCGCTGTTGATGCAGCTCGGGCTGACCCGCTGGCTGCTGTCGCGCCACGGCATCGCCCCGGCGTTGCTGATTCCCGGTTTTGCGATCCTGATCGGCTTCTCGGTGCTGGCCGCATCGCCGATGCCGCTGATGGTGGCGGTGGTGCAGGTGATGACCCGCGCCAGCGAGTTCGCCCTGGCCAAGCCGGCCCGCGAAACCATCTACACCCGCGTGGACCGGCAGTGGCGCTACAAGGCCGGCGCGGCGATCGACACGGTGGTGTACCGCGGCGCCGACCTGACCTTCGCCTGGCTGCACAAGGGGCTGTCGTTGTTCGGTTCGCACGTGGTGTTCATCGGTGGTGTAGCCGTCGCCGGCTTGATGACCCTGGCGGCGTTCGGCGTGCTGCGCGAAGAGAAGAAGCTGCCGCGCGACCGTTGATTTGGGGGGGGGGCAGGCCGCCACTGCGAGCAGATGGATTCAGGCCTGATCTTTGATTGCAGTGCTTACTGGAGAAGGGAATGCCCAATGGGAGCACGCGGCGTCATGCGTTGGATGAACGTCAGTTGGAGGCGTGGGCATTTCATGCATTCAACCTGGTCAGTCGGCTTCGAATGGGGGCTCTGGAGAGCACCCTTCTAATGGATGCTCTTTCTGGTCAAGACAGCATGGGCAGGCAACTGGAGGGCAATCTGGGGCTGGTGAACTTTGCCGCGCAACGTTTTGAAGGTCGGCTCATTCTCACCGACGTCATTGGTCCCAGTTCCCGTGCATTGGCAGAGATGATCAAGGTTGCCCGTCAGGACCTGGAGTTTGACGTCCTCGCCTGCAACGAACAGGGAATGTTGAACGTACTGCGGAGAGGCAACGACCTGGAGGCCGAGTCATGGCTCAGCGCCGTTCCTCAGCTGACCGCTCCTCGGCTTCGGCCCCACTTCCAGAGAGCTTTCAGGCGGCCCACCCGCCGTTTGGACAGCCCCCGGGCTGCAGCTCGCTTGCACCTTGCTAAGAAGCGATCGGAGAGGCTGCGCAAGGAGAAGGTCTATCACGACTCTGAATTCTTGCTCTTGAACTACTTTGATCTGGCCGTAAGGCGTCTCTATCGATTTCCGCTCTGGAGACGGATGGAAGGAGTGGTGTATCTCTTCACGGAGCGGCGTCCATGCGAGGATTGTTGTCACGTCGTCACGCGACTGCTTCGTCGTTATCGCAGAATCCAGCTGGTGATCGTGAGGGTGACAGGCCATGGTTGAGGGTGACAGGCCATGGT
>NZ_JBFTOJ010000284.1:0-2369 GCF_056397905.1 Stenotrophomonas sp. 05L414_2 | reverse complement strand
CTATAGGATAGACTTTTTTCAAAGTGTCTATCTTATAGGGTACAGTTTAAATGACTGAGATGGCTTTTTCAAGTTGTTGAAAAACTATAGACCCTATTAAATAAAGTATRGCWYTWYGRCAAARYGAGWGKTTGATYTCCGTTCCGACTGGGCGCTTTCCTGGGGGCGTCCGATGAGCCGCTTCACTCGCGWTGCTCGCTCCAGGGTCTCGGGCCAACASGATGTTGGTCACGAAGGCGTTATCACAGGACGTGATGSTTTTAGCCTTYGTTCCTCTATATMGCTRATCCCCAAGGAATCGCCCAGCCTCCACTCCAATCAACCAWTTYAYWTAGCGTGTATTTTCTGGCACGTTACTTATTTATAGTGATAAAACGCAGCATCAGCGCATGCAAAGCTAAGGTAGCAGCTAAACGTTCGCCCATAGGAGAGCGCATAAAGATATCCTTGACCATTTTTCAACCAAAAGAAGAGGCTGGGACAAAACCCATCTCTAAACTAAAAAGCCGGTGAAATTTTACGATCAGTAAAATTTCACCGGCTTTAAATTTTTTTTATAAAAAAATAAGGACCACTTCTGATAAAATTAAGTCACCACAACAAAATTATACAGAAAGAAGGATCCTTATGTTTAAAGATTATAACATGAATCAATTAATTTTTCCTTTAGATTTAGAAGTGAAGTTACAAAAGAATGATATTGCCTTCCATGTCCACCACTTAGTCGAAAGTATCCCGCCTGAAGCGTTTRAACCATTTCTTCGAAATGAGGGCTGTCCTGCCTACCATCCACGCATGATGCTTAAAATTATCTTATGTGCCTACACGCAATCTGTTTTCTCAGGKCGCAAAATTGAAGCGCTTTTAAAAGATAGTCTTCGGATGATGTGGCTAGCTCAAGRGCATGAGCCAACCTACCGMACAATCAACCGATTCCGYGTTCAACCAGAGGTGAAAGAGTTGATACGTCAGTGCTTTGTTCAATTCCGCTGCCAGCTGGTACAGGAAGAATTAATTGATCAGGAAGCTATTTTTATTGATGGAACAAAGATTGAAGCGAATGCGAACAAATTTACATTCGTGTGGAAAAAGTCGATTGAGAAATATCATAACGGACTAATTGAAAAGTCAAACCAGCTATACGATGAGCTGCTTGAAAAAGAAATCATGCCAGAAATTGAACGGGAAAATGAAAAGGAATTAGCATTGGAATACCTCGCTCAAATGGTCGAAAAAGTAGATGAAGTGATTTCTGAATATGATCGAAAAATTGAGGACTCATCGGATGTAGCAGAGCGAAAGACTTTAAGAACAGAACGGAAATTCCCAAAGCAAGCTCGCAAAAAATTAATCGACTATATTGAACGCAAACTAAAATATCAAAGAGACTTCGAAATCTTTGACGAACGAAATAGTTATTCGAAAACAGACCCGGATGCGACATTTATGCGTATGAAAGATGACTATATGAAAAATGGTCAATTGAAGGCTGGTTATAACATACAAGTGGCAACAGAAGGTCAGTATGCGCTTGCCTACAGCATTTTTCCGAATCCAACGGATACACGTACATTAATCCCATTTTTAGATGAAATCGAACAACATTATTTTAAGTTACCAAAACATATCGTCGCAGATGCAGGATATRGCAGTGAACAAAATTACAATGATATCCTTTCGAATCGTAAGCGAGAAGCMTTAATCACRTACAACCTGTATTTAAACGAACAGAAGAAAAAGTATAAGCAAAAYGAATTCAATACAGCGAATTGGGATTATGATAAAGAACATGATCGATACACTTGCCCAAACCAACAACAGCTTGTATTTAAATATCGTACCATGAAAACGGATAAGTATGATTTCACACGTGAGTTTAAGGTATACGAATGTGAAGACTGTTCCRGATGCCCCCTCCGTTCATTATGTACAAAAGCAAAAGAAGGAAATAATCGTAAGTTAATGGTGAATGAGAAGTGGGAACAACAAAAAGAATATGTGAGAGCAAAGCTTTCAGAAGAAAAAACGAGTACCATTTATCGTCAACGCAAAATTGACGTGGAACCAGTTTTTGGATTCTTGAAGGCTAATTTGCGTTTCACTCGATTTTCTGTACGAGGAAAATCGAAGGTTGAAAACGAGATGGGCCTCGCATTAATGGCCGTGAATTTAAGGAAATTCACAGCCATTAACTAAGAGCTAGATGGAGACAACATAAAAAATAGAGAAATCCGAATTTGAATGAATTCAAATTCGGATTTCTCACTAATTGAAGCTAGTTATGTCCCAGCCTCTTTTCTTACGATTAGTCAACCTTATTTAAAGAATAATTTATATTTTTATGAGTGTGAAGTGGTGAGGGATATCCC
>NZ_JBFTOJ010000283.1:0-2415 GCF_056397905.1 Stenotrophomonas sp. 05L414_2 | reverse complement strand
GCCCGGACGCGCTTGCGTGTGTCCGCCACCCGCGATCTGTCGAGAGGCTGCAGGCCAGCCGCTCCAGGACCGTTGGCGCCATGGATGGCGCCATCGAGCCCCCATGGATGGGTATACGGCGTGTCCTGGAGCGGCTGGCCTGCCGCCTCCCCTCGGAACAGGGAGGCGCTGAAACTCAGGCCAAGCCATCAGCCTTCCATCTGCTCCAGCTCTTTGCCCTTGGTCTCGCGCACGTAGCGGACGACGAAGATGATCGAGAGGATCGCGGCCACGGTGTAGATGCCGTACGCACCGGCCAGGCCGATGCCGGCCAGCAGCATCGGGAAGGTCACGGTGATCGCGAAATTYGAGGTCCACTGCGCCGCACCGGCCACGGCCAACGCCGGGCCGCGGATCTGGTTCGGGAACATCTCGCCCAGCATCACCCACATCACCGGGCCCCACGACATGTTGAAGAACACCACATAGACGTTGGCCGCTACCAGCGCCAACCGGCCCATGCCGTCGGACAGCTGCAGGCGCCCCTCGGCCAGGCTGCCGCTGGCGAAGGCCACCACCATCAGCACCAGGGCCACCGACATGCCGACCGAACCGACCCACAGCAGCGGCTTGCGGCCGATGCGATCGATCAGCACCACCGTCAGCAGGCAGGCGCCGATGCTCAGCGCACCGGACAGGACGTTGATCAGCAGCGCATCGCTTTCCGAGAAACCCACCGCCTGCCACAGCACCGCGCCGTAATAGAACACCACATTGATGCCGACCAGCTGCTGGAACATCGCCAGGCCGATGCCGACCCAGACGATGGGGCGCAGCTTGCCGGTGGCCTTGTTGATCAGGTCGCCGAATCGCGGCTTGTGCTGGTCCTGGGCCAGGCTTGCTTCGATCTCGGCCTGCTTGTTCACCGCGGCACGTTCGCCGTACAACCGGCCAAGCACCGCCCTCGCCTGCGCCTGCCGGCCCTTCATCACCAGGAAGCGCGGGCTTTCCGGGATCACCAGCAACAACAGCAGGAACAGCAGCGACGGCAGTGCCTGCATCCAGAACATCCAGCGCCAGGCTTCCTGCCCCAGCCAGAGCGGCTCGGTCGACGCACCCGCCGCCCGAGCCAGCAGATAGTTGCTGAGGAACGCTGCGAACAGGCCGCAGATGATCGCCATCTGCTGCACGGTCGCCAGCCGGCCGCGATAGCGCGCAGAGGCGACTTCGGCGATGTAGGCCGGCGACATCACGCTGGCCGCACCGACAGCGAACCCGCCGAGCACGCGTGCGCAGACGAACAACCAGGAGGCATGTGCAGCGCCGGCGCCCAGCGCCGACACCAGGAACATCACGGCCGCCACGATCAGCACGCCGCGACGTCCCAGCCGATCGCCAAGCCAACCGGCCACGAACGCCCCGATCGCGCACCCCAGCAGCATCGAGGCGACCTCGAAGCCGAGCGCGGCCTCGCTGGAGTTGAAGGCCTGGCGCAGGCCATCGACGGTGCCATTGATGACGCCACTATCGAAGCCGAACAGGAACCCGCCGAGGGTGGCGGCGCAACTGATCAGGACGATGAAGGCAGTGTTCTCACCGCCGTTGGAAGCGGCACCGGGCTGGACTGGCGACATGAAGGATCCTGCAAGGAAGGGGCCGACCGAAGCGGGCCGGCGGCCCTGGCAGCGTCGCACAGGGCGGGCACGCCGCCAAATGGGTCTTCGGGCCACCCATCCGCCCCACTTTCACACGGCAACCGACACCGGGGGCCAACCTGTTCTAGAATTGGCAGGTTCAGAAAGCGATTCGCCCCCTACCCATGCCATTTGTCGTCACCGAAAACTGCATCAAGTGCAAACACACCGATTGCGTGGAAGTGTGTCCCGTGGATTGCTTCCACGAAGGCCCGAACTTCCTGGTGATCGACCCGGACGAGTGCATTGACTGCACCCTCTGCGAACCCGAGTGCCCGGTCAACGCGATCTTCCCGGAAGACGATGTTCCCGCCGGCCAGGAAGGTTTCGTCGCCCTCAATGCAGAACTGGCGAAGGAATGGCCGGTGCTGACCGTGCGCAAGGACCCGCCGGCCGACGCCGGTGAGTGGGATGGCAAGCCGGACAAGCTGAAGCTGCTGGAGCGCTGAGGCGCAGGCACCATGGCTCTGGTAGCTGCCAACCTTGGTTGGCACAAAAGCGCCGGCCAAGGTCGGCCTCTACCACGGCAGGTGCGAACCAGCAGGCAATGAAAAGGGCGCCCAAGGCGCCCTTTTCCGTTCTGGCCTTGGTAGCTGCCAACCTTGGTTGGCGCAAAGGCGCCGACCAAGGTCGGCCCCTACCACGGCAGGTGCGAACCCGCAGGCAATGAAAAGGGCGCCCAGGGCGCCCTTTTCCGTTCTGGCCCTGGTAGCTGCCAACCTTGGTTGGCACAAAGGCGCCG
>NZ_JBFTOJ010000282.1:0-2418 GCF_056397905.1 Stenotrophomonas sp. 05L414_2 | reverse complement strand
GTCCTGCAGGCCCACACCACCCCGCATCCCACCACATGCCGCCGTTGCTCCAGGTGTTGCTGTTGCTTGTGCCGGTGCCGGGCGCAGCCCGGCCGGCACTACCCCCTGGCAAGGCAGCACGGCACAATCGCTGCATGAGCCCGACCACCCCTGTTTCCGCCCTGACCATCGCTGGCTCCGACTCCGGCGGCGGCGCCGGCATCCAGGCCGACCTGAAGGCCTTCGCCGCGCATCGCGTGCATGGGCTGTCGGTGATTGCCGCACTGACCGCGCAGAACACCCGCGGCGTCCGCGCCGTGCACGTGCCACCGATCGACTTCCTGCGCGCGCAGATCGAAGCCTGCTTCGACGACTTCGACATCCACGCGGTGAAGCTGGGCATGCTGGCCAACGCCGAGGTGATCCACGCGGTGGCCGATGCACTGGAACGCCATCGACCACCGCACGTGGTGCTCGACCCGGTGATGGTGGCCACCAGCGGTGCGCRCCTGCTGGAGGACAGCGCGCTGCAGGCAATGCGTCAACGGCTGCTGCCACTGGCCACCCTGGTCACCCCCAATGCACCCGAAGCGGAGCTGCTGGTCGGCCGCAGCATCGCCGATGGCAACGATGCAGAGCGGGCCGCCGCCTCGCTCCTTGATCTGGGCGCCGGTGCAGTGCTGCTGAAGGGCGGGCACCTGCACGAAGGCAACCGCGTGGTCGACCGCTACTTCGACGGCGTCAGCAGCGAAGAATTCATCCATGCCCGCCTGCCACTGGATGCGCATGGCACCGGCTGCACGCTGGCCTCGGCCATCGCCGCGCAGCTCTGCAACGGGCTGAGCCTGGCCAACGCCTGCGAAGCCGGCATCGACTACGTAGCGCGCGGATTGCAGCAGGGCTATGCGCCCGGTCGCAGCGAGGTGCTGGTACTGGACCACTTCGGCGCGGCGCCCCACGCATGAGTGATTCGCTACGCGCGCTCACTGTGAACAGCGGCGATGGCCACCGTTTCGACGTGATCGCCTGTGCGCCCGCACAGCCGCTGGCACGGCTGTTGTGGCTGCCGGCGCTGGGCGTGGCCGCGCGCCACTACGTACCACTGGCGCAGGCACTTGCAGCCAGGGGCGTGGCGGTCTACCTGCACGAATGGCGTGGCAATGGCAGCAGTTCGCTGCGCCCGTCGCGCAGCCAGGATTGGGGCTACCGGCAGATTCTCGACCACGATCTGCCGGCCAGCGAGGCCCTGCTCGCCGATGCCGATGACGCGCAGGAGGCACTGCCATGGATCATCGGTGGCCACAGCCTGGGTGGGCAGCTGGCCTGCGTGCACGCCGGACGCCAACCACAGGCGTTCGATCGATTGTGGCTGGCCGCCAGCGGCACACCGTTCTGGCGCACGTTYCCGCCACCACGCGGTTGGCTGCTGCCACTGATCTATCGCTTCCTGCCGTGGATCGCGCGGCGCCAGGGCGTGCTGCACGGGCGCCGGCTCGGTTTCGGCGGCACCGAAGCACGCGGACTGATCGCTGACTGGGCACGCGTAGGGCTGAGCAATCACTACGCCGCCGCAGGCATGGACGAGGACCTGGATGCGCAGATGGCGCGCGTGCACGGCAGTGCGCAGGCGGTGCTGATGGAAGACGATTGGCTGGCGCCGAGCGGATCAATGCAGGCGCTGCTGGCGAAACTGCCGAATGTCGCCTCGGAATTACGCGTGCTTTCTGCGCAGGAGCTGGGTACGCAGGCCGATCACTTCGCGTGGATGAAACACCCGGAGGCTGTCGCAGAGGCGTTTTTCATTCAGTTGGGTGAAAATTTTCACAAAAGCGTTGACGACTCGCGCCGACATCCGCATAATTCCGCTCCTGTCGCAGGGCGCCCGTAGCTCAGTTGGATAGAGTACCTGGCTACGAACCAGGCGGTCGGGAGTTCGAATCTCTCCGGGCGCACCATTACACCGAAACAGCAGGCCTCGGCCTGCTGTTTTTTTATGCGTGTTCGGCAGGGCTGCGCCCTGCACCTGCAGAAGCCACTGCGCAAGCAACAGCAACAGCTGGCATTCCGTGGGGTGGCGGGGCGGTGCCGGAGTGCGGGGACGCCGCAAGTACGTCCCTGTAGGCTTGGCAGCCGCATCCATGCGGCTGACACCCCGCACTCCGACACCGCCCCACCTCTGACAGATTYYCGCGATCYGRTRGATCCACGCCATGCGTGGATGWATCTCCATCGAGTTCGAGTTGGAGTTCGAATATTTCGACAATTGATCGAAGAGCATCCACGCATGGCGTGGATCTACCGTGTCGACCAGGGTCGACACCCACCAACCGCAACAGCACCGACAGATCGCCGGAAATCTGTCGAAGGCGGGGTGGGTCCGGTTGCGGGAGTGTCCGCGGCATGGATGCCGCGGCCAAGCCCCCATGGACGGGTTTACGG
>NZ_JBFTOJ010000281.1:0-2492 GCF_056397905.1 Stenotrophomonas sp. 05L414_2 | reverse complement strand
AGCCGGCCAGCGGCCGGCACTACCGGGCCGTTGGATCGGCCGCCATCGGCAAACCCTGCGGGTCCATAATGCGCGTTCATCCGCGTGGACGACCCCATTGCCCGCCAACTCACTGCCGTTCCCCGGGCTGCCGCTGCACAGCGCGCGCCTGGTGCTGAGCCCCATACGCCGCGATGACGCCGCGGCCCTGTTCGCCCTGCAGTCCGACCCGGACGTGATGCACTGGTGGAACCACCCGGCGTGGACGCGTCCGGCCGAAGCACGCGCGCAGATCGACGACGACCTGGCTGCACAGGCCACCGGCACGCAGTTGAAGCTGGCCCTGCGCGAATCGGTGGACGGCCCGCTACTGGGCATCTGCGTGGTGTTTGCCCTGGATCGGGATGCGGCGCGCGCGGAAATCGGCTATCTGCTGGCACCTGGCAGGCAGGGCCACGGCTACATGCATGAAGCGCTGCAGCAGGTGCTGGCCTATCTGTTCAACACCCTGCAACTGCACCGGGTGGAAGCGGAGATCGATCCACGCAACCACGCCTCGGCACACGTGCTCGAACGCCTGGGCTTCCACCGCGAAGGCCTGCTGCGGCAGCGTTGGCGTATCCAGGGTGAACTGGCCGACTCGGCCGTGTACGGACTGCTGGCCGACGACGCGGTGCGCTCAGCCACCGTCGCTTGACCGGATCAGGCCACAACGCCGGCCCATGCCTTTGGACACATACGGTGCGCGGCACCCCGCCCTAGCATCGGGGTCCCTTCCGCTGCCGTTCCGGTGCCATGAAGTTTCTGCTGCACTCTGCCGCGCTCTGCGTCGGCCTGCTGATCGCCCCTGCCTGCGTGCTGGCCGCGCCTGCTGCTGACGGCGCCTCCGAATCGAAAGAAGAAAAGACCGAAGCCGCGCCCCTGCCGGCCGATGCGTCGGCTCGCCAGAGCATGCGCCTGGCTGGGCGCACCCTCGACTACACCGCCACCGTCGGCACCCTGCCGGTACGCGATGCGAAGGGCAAGGTGATCGCCGATGTGGTGTTCACCGCCTACACGATGCCGGGCAAGGACCGGCCGGTGACCTTCGCGCTCAATGGCGGCCCCGGCGCATCTTCTGTGTACCTCAACCTGGGCGCCATCGGCCCGAAGGTGGTGACCTTCGGTTCGGAAGGCGACAGCGCATCGGCGCCGGCGAAGCTGCACGACAATCCCGGCACCTGGCTGGACTTCACCGACCTGGTGTTCATCGATCCGGTCGGTACCGGCTTCAGCCGCGCCCGCATCGGCGATGAGGAAGCGAAGAAACAGCTGTATACGCCCAGTGCCGATGTCGAGTACCTCTCGCGCACGATCTACGACTGGCTGCTGCGCAACCAGCGCATGGCCTCGCGCAAGTACCTGACCGGCGAGAGCTATGGCGGCTATCGCGGCCCGCGCATCACCCACTTCCTGCAGACGCGCCTGGGCGTGGCGATGAACGGCCTGGTGCTGGTGTCGCCTTACCTGAGCCCGACCCTGGAAGACAACGCCGATGTCTCGCCGATGGCGTGGATGCAGACCCTGCCATCGATCGCTGCCGCGCACCTGGAACGCCAGGGCAAGCTGACCGACGCGGCGATGCGCGAGGTGGTCGAGTACACCCGCGGCGACTACGCCACCGCGTTGATGAAGGGCCGCAGCGATCCGCAGGCGACCGAGGCGATGCTGCGCCGGGTGGCCGAGTTGACCGGCCTGGACCCGCAGTTCGTGCGCCGCGCCGGCGGCCGCCTGGA
Organism: Stenotrophomonas sp. 05L414_2; assembly: GCF_056397905.1. Classification (NCBI taxonomy): domain Bacteria; kingdom Pseudomonadati; phylum Pseudomonadota; class Gammaproteobacteria; order Lysobacterales; family Lysobacteraceae; genus Stenotrophomonas; species Stenotrophomonas sp. 05L414_2. The sequence continues at coordinate 738 of NZ_JBFTOJ010000281.1, read as the reverse complement.
GACCCAGGCCTACCTGCGTGAGGTGTTCCGCGACAAGGGCACGCTGGGCAGCCGCTACGATTCCAACGTCACTGCGTTCGATCCGTTCCCGAACGATCCGGAGCAGCGCGCCAACGATCCGCTGCTGGACAGCATCATCGCCCCGACCACCACCGCGATGGTCGACTTCGTTACCCGCGAGGTCGGCTGGAAGGTGGATGCGCGCTACCAGGCACTGAACTACGACGTGAACCGTCTGTGGGATCGCAATGGTGACCTGCGCGAAGGTGCGGTGACCCAGCTGCGCCAGGCCGTGGCGATCGATCCGCACCTGCAGGTGCTGATCGTGCATGGCTGGAATGACCTGTCCTGCCCGTTCATGGGCTCGATCCTGACGGTGGACCAGATGCCGGCGATGGGCAGCAACCCGGACCGCGTGCAGGTGCGCAGCTATCCGGGCGGGCACATGTTCTACAGCCGGGCTGACAGCCAGGCGGCGTTCCGCAGGGATGTGCAGGCGTTGTTCCAGCGCAATTGAGGGGTTGTCGGCCGGGCCTGCGGCCCGGCACCCGCGGACAGCAATGGCAACGGCAACGGCAACGTCAAAAGCGGGCTTTCCGTGGGTTGGCGGGGTGGGCCCGGTTGCGGGGGACGCCGTAAACCCCCAGACCGGCCCAGCCGCTGGCGGCTGTGCGTTCGGGCGCTTGCGAAGCAGTGCGCCGCTGGCGGCTGTGCGTTCGGGCGCTTGCGAAGCAGTGC
>NZ_JBFTOJ010000280.1:0-2545 GCF_056397905.1 Stenotrophomonas sp. 05L414_2 | reverse complement strand
CTCAGCCAGCGCTACATGGAGACGTACGTGTCATTGCATTCCAAAGTCATCAGTGCTGTCCTCAATCTATTTTTGCTGACACTCGCTGCCGCTGCTCAAGCACAGACTGGCGCGCCACTGACCTCATCGCAGGCGGGCGTCTTCTACGAAGACAAGCTCAAGGGCCTGAGCGAACTCACGGTGTTGGGTAACGACCTGTTCGGTGACAGGGTCAGCCTCTATACGGGCGGCATCCAGTTCACCCAGGTTGATGTTGATCTACCTGGAAACAACGCATTGCCAATGCGGTTCTCGCGCACATTGAAAATGGGCGGGCGCCGGGACACCCTCAAATCGATGAGGGACTGGGATTTTGACCTGCCCTACATCTCAGGCATGTTTGGGCAGAGTGGCTGGGTGTCCATGGTGCCGGGCGAGCCACTACGTCGTTGTTCGATCCCACTGAATTCACCTCAGCAGGCCAGCGCTCCATCCGAGTATGTGAGTGGCGGGCAAGGAAACGTCGGCTTCTCCTTTGATCCGCACTTTTTCTGGGGCGGGCTCTCCCTGAGCCTTCCCGGGAGCGACAGCAAGCCCATGATCATCATGGCTGCGGGTGCCAAGCAACCTACGGACGGTCGTGCCTATCACTGGACCACCGCTGATCGCTGGGTGTTTTCCTGCCTTCCGAGCACCAGCAACGGCGAGAGCGGGGAGGCCTTCATGGCGCATGCCCCCAATGGGGACAGGTACTGGTTTGACCGCATTGTGGCTATACCCCGCGGAACCATGACCGCGAACTACGGTAATGGCTTCTTCAACTACACGAGCACGATGGGACTGCGTGAGTTCCGCGCGTTGCCGACCCGTATCGAGGACAGGAACGGCAACTTCATTACCTTCACCTACTCCCCAAGTCAGGTCGTGATGAGCGCGAGCGACGGCCGCTCCATTACGGTGAACTCAGGGGCTGACGGGGTACAGAGTGTCGTCGCCAATGGCCGCACTTGGAACTATGAGTACACCGGCAGCACTGTCGATCGCAAGCTCACCCGCGTGGCACTTCCAGATGGATCGAGTTGGTCATTTGATGCCGGAGCTGCGTTCGATAACCCCATTGGCGGCTGGAGGAACTGTGCAGACTTTGTGCCGTTCACACCTGGTCCAAGCTCATCCGCAACGGTGGTCATGACTCATCCTTCAGGAGCCAGGGGCACATTTGAAATGAGCTACCGACTTCATGGCAGAACCAATGCGCCGAACACCTGCCGGCCCTTCACGCAGATCTTCTATCCGGTGGAGTCCCACCTCCTGACCGTGCTGGCACTGGATCGCAAGGTCATCTCAGGGCCCGGGCTCGCGACCATGACATGGAGCTACCAGTACACGCCGCTTGCTGCGAGCCTGGACACTGGACAACATGTCTACTGCTCGACTACGCCGTGCCCCGAGACGCGCGCACTCACCGTTACTCGCGAGGACGGCAGCTGGGATCGCTTCACCTTCAGTCAGAAGTACGGAGATCTCGAAGGCCAGCTGCTGAGTGAGGAACGCGGGAATACGCAGGGAGTGCTGCGGCGGATAGACACCCAGTACCGGCGTAGCTCGGACGGCAGCTATGCCCGGATTGGCAGCAATCCCTGTTGGTCATGCTCGAAGGAAGAAGAGCTACCCAAGCCATTGGAGTCACGCACCACCACGCAGGATGGAAATACATTTCTCTATCGCGTGGATCAGTTTGACGCTTATGCAAGGCCGCTGAAGATCACGCGATCCAGCTCGCCCTGAGGGTGAGCTACGACAGGCAGTCGAATGGCAGCGCTCGTGCGCTGCGTCCCACAATTTAGGGAAGCGTATGGCACGTAAATCGCCTCGTAGAAGCACATACCCGCACAAGACGCTGCTCGCAGCTGCTCTGGTTGCAACGGCCAGCCTTCCACAAGCCTGGGCCGCCACTACCTTGGAAACCCTGAGCTACCATGACAACGAAAGCTCGTGGATTCTGGGTCAAGTTGCTACTCGTGCGATCAATGGCGTCCTCGCCGATCAGGCGACGTTCGATCCTGTCACCTCTCGACCCACGCAGTTCTGGGCATTTGGGAAGTTGACCCAATCGCTTGGCTACAACACTGATGGCACCATCGCATACGTGCGCGATGGAAATGGGAACACTATCGTGCTGGGCTCTTGGAAGCGCGGTGTTCCGCAGCTGATCAGCTTCCCTGATGGCACAACGCAAAGCGCTGTCGTGGATGATCGCGGCTGGATTAGCCAAGTCACCGATCAGAACGGGTTCTCGACCGGATATCGCTATGACGCGATGGGACGGGTGGCGGGCATTGACTACCCGAGTGGAGATAGCACCGCCTGGAGCCCGATGAACCAGAGCTTTGTTCAGGTCATGGGCGACGAGTACGGCGTTGCGGCTGGCCATTGGCGAAAAACAACCATTACTGGAAACCGAGTTTCCATCGCGTACTACGACGCACTGTGGCGACCGTTGATTGTCTCGGAGTACGACGCCGCCGACCCAGGCACCATCAGATTCACAGGCAGGGAGTACGAC
>NZ_JBFTOJ010000279.1:0-2557 GCF_056397905.1 Stenotrophomonas sp. 05L414_2 | reverse complement strand
CTGCAATGCTGTAGCTGAGGCTTCCATTTGCGCGCCCAGTCAATGTCGCGCTGGTGCTGCCGCTATTGAGGATGGCATTCCACCCACCGCCGGATACGCTTTCGAAGAGCCGGTATGTCGTCGCAAGGGGAACCGGCGACCAGTTCAGAGCGACACTTCCATCATTGGATAGAGTCGGGCCGGACAGATTGGAGCTGCCTGTCGGAGCACGAACGACCCGCACAGTCGCGGGGCCAGTACTCGGCCCGCACCCGCTGCTGTTGCAAGCGGACACGCGGTAGGCGTAGCTTCCGTCTGGCTTCTGTGAGAATTCTTTCGCTGTCGCTGCGCCTGTTGCTGCCACGATCCAGGCGGAGCCACCGCTGCTTTCTTCCAAGTGGTAGACGCTCGAGCCGGATACTGAAGACCAGGAGACGGTGTAGGCACCGTTCGCAGACAGTGCGGGAGCACTCAATCCAGCGGGTGATTCTGGGACGCGCAGCACCTGCACCGACGCCGTTGCACCGTACTCACCGCAGCCGGCGGCATTGCAGGCACGTGCGCGGTAGGCAAATGTGCCGTTGGGCTTGCCGGCAAAGGAGCGAGAGAGGATGGCGTCATTCTGGATTTCGGCCCATCCACTTCCTGTTGTGGACTCCTCCAACCTATAAGTCTGGGCGCCGGCCACTGCTGGCCACGAGACGCTGTAGTTGCCGTCTATTGAGAGCCCAGGCGCGTTTACGGAGGGCCCAGCTGAAGGGAGCGACTGGACCGAAGTGATAGCAGTGGCACTCCAGCCGCCACAGGCCGTAGCGCGACAGGCTCGCACACGGTAGCCGTAAGACCCGCCAGCCCTGCCGGTCACTTCTCTCGTCCTGTCAGGCCCGGAATAGATGTTGGACCACGCGCCGGCGCCCGCTTGCTCTTGCAGATCGTACCGGCTGGCTTGGGCCACCTCTGACCAGGAGACCGTGTAGTTGCCGCTGGAGCTCTGAGCAGGCGCACTGACCACCGGGGTCGCGGGTGCCGTCGATGTTGTGGCCTTCGCGACCAGACTTCCATTTAGGTAGACGTACTCCACGCTACTGGCGGTGCGATCATTGTCTTGTCGACGAAGCACCCCGTCATTTCCGTAGAAGGATGCGATAGTGCCAGAGTCAGCCGAGGACAGGACTCTTCGTCCGCTACCGTCATATCGATAGCTTTCCTTCCCCACTGCTGTGCGAAGTCGGTTGCCGTAGTCGAACTGAAATCCTTGACCGTTCTTGACAGAAAGATTTCCCTGCACGTCGAAGGCGAGCCCCACTACCGTCGAGCCGCTACTGTTGATGATGTTGGTCAGGCGATTGTTGCCGTCATACCAGTAGGAAAGATCCTTAAGGCCTTCAAGTCTGACCGCACGGATGTTGTCCAAGGCGTCGTAGCTATAAGTAAGCTGCCCATTGCCACCGAAGGCGGTTGAATGGGTGGACAGCAGGCGATCCTGCGAGTCATACGTCATCGAGCGAGTGCGCGCTGCGTTCAATCCATCGGTGATCTGCGCTACGTTGCCTGCAGCATCGTAGCCATAAGTGTTATTGAGAACCCCTGCGTCGGAAACACTGGCTGGAAGCTGTCTCCCGTTCTGTTGCATTGTGTGCACTATCCCGTTGCCGTACACAAACCGGCTCATGCCACCATTAGGGAAGTACGTGACGCTGGATACAAAGGCGCCCGCGCGTGTTGGCTGACCCAGCGCATTGGGAGCGTATTCAACGCTAAGCCCGCTTGGATAATGAACACCGGCCAAGGAAGCGTGTGGGTCGTAGACGTACCCAACCGACCGTGCAGGCATTCCCGTCTGTTCGATCGATTCTCCGGTAACGAGGCGACGCCTGTTGTAGCTGTAGGTATTCACCACCTGGCTACTACCAGCATCATTGCGCGTGGTGACTTGGGCGACCTTGCCGTCGGCGGTGTAGCTCCAGATCTGGTCACCATTGCTGTCCGGAAACGACAAGGCGAGCAGGCGATTTCGGGCATCGTACGATCTGGAGACGCGTCGCGGAGCTACCGACGCCGAGCTGCCGTCTGGCTCGCAGCCGGTACTACTCGCGAGGCCGGACGCAGACCAGGCAACGTTACCAGCTCCGTCGTAACCGACGAGCGTAGCTCCTGTCTCAGGCTCTACTGTCCGACACAGCTCTTGGGCCGCGTTATAGGAATAGGCTCGCGTAACCTCCAGGCTGCCATCTGCGCTGCCGCGGCGAATGCTCAGCGGCTTTGCGAAGGCGTCGCGATCAATGACTGTCAGCCCTCCTTCCGGTTGAAGGATCCGCGTAGGACTATCGAAGGAGGGCTGATCCAGCATGCGATACCAGGTCCGGATCTCGGCCCCCCTGGGATTGCGAGCAAGGGTGAACACGCCTGACGCGTCTCGTTGATAACTGAGTGACGTGGTGAGGTCACCCAACTCGGAGTTCTGAGTAACAGAGGTGGTGCGACCTAGTGCGTCATAGACGGTCCAAGTGCCACGATCACTATTGGCTGTTGCTGCAGGATAGGAGGAGAACACCGTCCTGCCTTCGTTGTCGTACTC
>NZ_JBFTOJ010000278.1:0-2598 GCF_056397905.1 Stenotrophomonas sp. 05L414_2 | reverse complement strand
CGTCTTCGAAGGCTTCGAAGCCGCACTCGTACGGCGACAGCTTTTCCAGATCGGGGCGGCGGGGACCGAGGAATCGACCAACCAGCATCAGCGTAATGCCGATACCGGTGGCAACGATCAGAAACAGCAGAGACGGCAAATATTCGGCCAGCACAGCGATTCTCTCTTGCCTCTGCCGCTGCGCCTGCAGGCGCTTTGGCATGGGGGAGTGGACGGGAAGCTGCCTGGCGCCTTGCGCGCCAGACCAACCCGCTTTACTTACTAAATGGTGCCCAAGAGGGGACTCGAACCCCTACGACCTAAGTCGCTACCACCTCAAGGTAGTGCGTCTACCAATTCCGCCACCTGGGCAAACGATCACATCAGACTATCTTCCCGATGCGCCGCGTATTGTAACCGGCTTCAGTCTTTCTGGGAGCCTTCCGAAGGCTTTTCTTCACCAGAAACCGAAGATTCCGCCTGAGCCGGCACAGTTGCGGCCGGAACCGGGGCGGCCGGGACCGCATCGGCCTTCGGAACGGCCGGCAATTCGCCCGCCGGAGCGGCCGGAGCGCTGGCCGCCGGGGCGGACATCAGACCCAGATCCTGATCGGCGGCCGGGCGGTTGCCATGGCCGGCGTACCAGGCCATGAAGAGGCTGATGCCGAAGAACACCACGGCCAGCCACTTGGTCGACTTGGACAGGAAGTTGGACGCGCCACGCGCACCGAACACGGTCCCCGAGGCGCCAGCGCCAAAGCCCGAACCTRCCGCCGCACCCGAGCCACGCTGCATCAGGATCAGCGCGACCATGGCTACGGCAACCAGCACGTAGACGACATTGAGGATCAACATCAGCATTGGAAATCCGCCCTCGGACTAGAGTGCCGGCGGCTAGCCGGCAACCGTAACTAATTGTTTGCCGCCGCCTCTGCGATGGCCAGGAAGTCGGCGGCCACCAGGGAGGCACCACCAACCAGCCCACCATCGACATCCGGCTGCGCGAACAGTTCCCCGGCATTGTCGGGCTTCACGCTACCGCCGTAAACAATGGGCAGTGAATCAGCAATTCTAGCATCGATGCGCGCGACTTCGCCACGAATGAACGCGTGCACCTGCTGCGCCTGCTCCTTGGTTGCGGTGCGGCCGGTTCCGATCGCCCAGACCGGCTCGTAGGCGACCACGGCATTGGCGAAGCCTGCGGCCCCGACAAGCTCGAGCACCGGGGCCAGCTGGCTGGCGATGACCGCCTCGGTCTGCCCGGCCTCGCGCTGCTCAAGGGTTTCACCGACGCAGAGTACCGGCACCAAGCCGGCATGCAGGGCGGCGGCGAACTTGCGCGCTACCAGTTCGCTGCTCTCGTTGTGGTACTGGCGGCGCTCGGAGTGGCCGACCAGACCATAGCGGGCACCCACCTCGTGCAGCATGGCCGCACAGACCTCACCGGTGTAGGCGCCCTTCTCATTGCTGCTGACGTCCTGTGCACCAAAGGCCAGGCCGGTCTCGCCGAAGTCTTCGACCAGCTCACCCAGATAGGGCATCGGCGGCAGGATGACCACCTCCACCCCGCTCTTTGGCAGCCCGGCAGCGACCTGCCCCAGCAGTTCGGTGGCGAATTGACGGCTGCCGTGCAGCTTCCAGTTTCCAGCGACGATCTTGCGGCGCATGAGCGGGTGGCTCCTGTGTGAACTCAGCCGCCCATGATACCTGCTGCGGCAAAAAACCGTTTCCGTGTAAGCGGTTACATGGATTTTCAGCCAACGGCGCAGCCCCTCGTGGCGGGGGTTGGGGCTGGTTGGTCGCGGAGAGCCCGGTGGGGATATGGAGGCTGGCCGGTCGGGTGGGTTGCGCAGGGGACGCTGCAAGTACGTCCTTGTAAGCTCGTAGGCGCCATCCATGGCGCCTGCGCCCCTGCGCAGCCCACCCGGCCGGCCCCTGACACATTCCGGCGGTTCCCGCCCGCCACGGAAAGAAAAAAGAAGAGCAAAGGCAAAGGCAGCATCCCGGGCGGCCGCCGGGATCTGACCCCCAAAAGCGAAAGCAGAGCTTCAACTCCTTCCTGCCTCGAGACCTGACAGATCTCATCCACGCATGGCGTGGATAAATAGATAGATCGTGTCGACCAAGGTCGACACCTACCAACAGCCGCGGGAAATTGTCGGGGGTGGGGCGGTGTGGGTTGGCAGGACCGTTGGCGCCATGGGCCCGAGGCATGCCTCGGGCAGGTTGGGCAGGACGCCCAACCCCGGTCTTGCCGTGTGCGCAGGACAGCGCACACGAGCAAGGCGCCATCGAGCCCCCATGGACGGGTTTACGGCGTGTCCTGCCAGCCCACACCGCCCCGCCCAACCCACAGAAACCCAGAGCCGCTTTGGCTTTGGCTTTGGCCTTGGCCTTGGCCTTGGCCTTGGCTTTGGCTCTGGCCTCTGCGGGTGCAGGGTGCAACCCTGCCGAATACCCTCCGCTGCGCTCGCCGGGCATGGCCCGGCGCTAGCCGTAACAAGAAGGCCGCCTTTCGGCGGCCTTCTTGTTACTTCAGCTTGATCTCGCGCAGGCGCTCTTCGAGGAAGCCGTGCGCGGTGATCGGTTCCGGGTACCGGCTCGGGTTCTCCTCGGTGA
>NZ_JBFTOJ010000277.1:0-2601 GCF_056397905.1 Stenotrophomonas sp. 05L414_2 | reverse complement strand
CGGCTCGTACTCCATCGACCAGCAGCGCTACAACGCGCAGTTTGGCGGCCAGCTGTACTACCAGATCAGGAACGGAAAGATCACCGGCATGGTCGAGGATGCGGCCTACCAGATCCGCACGCCGGAGTTCTGGAACGCCTGCACCGCCATCTGCGATGAACGCGACTTCCGCCTTGGCGGTTCGTTCTTCGACGGCAAGGGCCAGCCCGGCCAGGTGTCGGCGGTCTCGCACGGTTCGTCCACCACCCGTTTCAACGGCATCAACATCATCAACACCGCGCGCAGTCTCGGCGTTTGAGCCACCCGTCCTTCATGGAGAGCAGCCTTGCACAGACGTGACTTCCTGGCCCTGACCGGGCTTACCGCTGGCGGCCTGATCGTGCCGTCGTTCTTCGGCAAGGCGATCGCCGCCGAGCAACTGCAGTCCAGCCTCGACCCTGCGCTGAAGAAGCGCCTGGCCGACGCCGCCCTGCAGGCCGCGCGCAGCGCCGGCGCCACCTACTGCGACGTGCGCATCGGCCGCTACCTGCGGCAGTTCGTGATCACCCGCGAGGACAAGGTGCAGAACGTGGTCAACACCGAGTCCACCGGTGTGGGCATCCGCGTGATCGTCAACGGCGCCTGGGGCTTTGCCGCCACCAATGCGCTCAGCACCGCCGACGTGGTCCGTGCCGCGCAGCAGGCCGCGGCGATCGCCAAGGCCAACGCGGGCGTGCAGACCGCGCCGGTGCAGCTGGCCAAGGCGCCGGGCGTGGGCGAGGTCAGCTGGAAGACGCCGATCCGCAAGAACGCGATGGAGGTGCCGATCAAGGAGAAGGTCGACCTGCTGCTGGACGTCAACGCCGCGGCGATGGGCGCCGGCGCCAGCTTCGTCAACTCGATGCTGTTCCTGGTGAACGAGCAGAAGTACTTCGCCTCCACCGACGGTTCCTACATCGACCAGGACGTGCACCGCATCTGGGCACCGATGACGATCACCGCCATCGACAAGGCCAGCGGCAAGTTCCGCACCCGCGAAGGCCTGTCCGCACCGATGGGCCTGGGCTACGAGTACCTCGATGGCGCGGCTGCCGGCAAGGTGCTCACGCCCAATGGCGTGGTCAACTACGGCTCGTCCTACGACATGAAGGAAGATGCCATCGCGGCGGCCAAGCAGGCGCAGGAGAAGCTGAAGGCGCCGTCGGTGAAGCCCGGTAAGTACGACCTGATCCTGGATCCGTCGCACACCTGGCTGACCATCCACGAGTCGATCGGCCACCCGCTGGAGCTGGACCGCGTGCTCGGCTACGAAGCCAACTACGCCGGCACCAGCTTCGCCACCCTGGACAAGCGCRAGCAGCATTTCCAGTACGGCAGCGAGCACGTGAACATCTTTGCCGACAAGACCCAGCCGGGCAGCCTCGGCGCGGTCGCGTACGACGATGAAGGCGTGAAGTGCAAGCGCTGGGACCTGATCAGCAACGGCAAGCTGGTCGACTACCAGACCATCCGCGACCAGGCCCACATCCTCGGCAAGACCGAATCCGATGGCTGCTGCTATGCCGACTCGTGGTCCAGCGTGCAGTTCCAGCGCATGGCCAACGTGTCGATGGCGCCGGGCAAGTCGCCGCTGAGCGTGTCGGACATGATCAAGGACGTGGAGAACGGTATCTACATCATCGGGGATGGTTCGTTCTCGATCGACCAGCAGCGCTACAACGCGCAGTTCGGCGGCCAGCTGTTCTACGAGATCAAGAACGGAAAGATCACCCGCATGCTCGAAGACGTGGCCTACCAGATCCGAACCCCGGAATTCTGGAATGCCTGCAGTGCCGTGGCCGATGAACGCGACTACCGCCTGGGCGGTTCGTTCTTCGATGGCAAGGGCCAGCCCGGCCAGGTTTCGGCGGTCTCGCACGGTTCGTCCACCGCGCGCTTCAACGGCATCAACGTCATCAACACCGCACGCAGCCTCGGCTGACCGGTCAGGAGCCCTTACACCATGAGTATCTTCACCGAAGCCCAGGCCAAGGCCATCCTCGACAAGGTCATCGCCCTGTCCAAGGCCGATGAGTGCACGGCCGTACTGGCCGGTTCCATCAACGGCAACATCCGTTTCGCCCTGAACAACGTGTCCACCAGCGGCATCGTCGACAACACCGAACTGGCCGTCACCGTGGCCTTCGGCAAGCGCGTGGGTACCGCCTCGATCAACGAGTTCGACGACGCGGCGCTGCAGCGCGTGGTGCGTCGCGCCGAAGACCTGGCCCGCCTGGCCCCGGAAAACCCGGAGTTCATGCCGGCCATCGGCAAGCAGACCTACCGCCCCAGCCCGACCTTCAGCGAATCCACCGCCGCCATCGATCCGGCCTTCCGCGCCAAGGTCGCCGCCGATTCGATCGCGCCGTGCCGTGGCAACGGGCTGATCGCTGCAGGCTTCCTCGAAGACGGCCAGGGTTTCTACGCCACCGCCAACAGCAATGGCAACTTCGGCTACCAGCGCACCACCAACTTCGACTACACCTGCACCGTGCGCACCGAAGACGGCCGTGGTTCGGGCTGGGTGGGTCGCAACCTGAAGGACGCTGCCGACTTCAAGGCCGACCAGGACATCCGCATCGC
>NZ_JBFTOJ010000276.1:0-2809 GCF_056397905.1 Stenotrophomonas sp. 05L414_2 | reverse complement strand
GGGCTCGACCTGGGGCACCGTGCCGTTCTTCGACAGCCAGGGCAACTTCGCCCATCTGCCGCGCTCGACCAACCTGGCACCGAAGTGGAGCTACTGGCAGCGCGAGACCAGCACGGTGTTCGCCAACCTGGAGCAGCRYTTCGGYGASAACTGGCTGCTSAAGRTCAACACCGCCTACACSCGTGGCAACGTGCAGAACRTGCGCCTGTACGGCACCGGCWAYCCSGAYCCGGYSACCGGCGCGGGCATCTACCTGCGCACCGCCGCCGGCGATTCGGAAGACACCCGCCGCAACGTCGACGCCTACCTGACCGGCACCTTCAACCTGTGGGGCCAGCAGCACGACGTGACCGTGGGCGCGCAGTGGGCCGACCTGGAAGGCACCACCAACACGCTGGCGCTGAACTATCCGCGCGACTGGGCTCGTTGCGGCAGCGAGCGCTGCTACTACATTCCCAACGTGCACACCTGGGATGGCGACATCTCCGAAGTGACCTACACCCTCACCGGCGCACGCCGCGTGGCCAAGACCACGCAGAGCGGCTTCTACCTGGCCACCCGCCTGCGCCTGGCCGATCCGCTGGCGCTGATCGCCGGCGCACGCCTGAGCCGCTGGCAGACCCAGACCCGCGCCTACAACGCGGCCGGTGCCTACACCGCCACCAGCGGCGCGTACAAGGTGAGCGATGAAATCACCCCGTACGTGGGCCTGGTGTATGACATCACCCCGAACGTGGCGGCCTATGCCAGCTACACCGAGATCTTCAACCCGCAGAACTACAAGGACCGCAACGAGAACCTGCTGGCGCCGGTGCAGGGCTCCAACCTGGAAGCGGGCCTGAAGACGCAGTGGTTCGACGGTCGCCTGACCGCCAACGCGGCGGTGTTCGAAGCCAAGCAGGACAACTACGCGGTGCGTGACATGAGCGTGCCGGAAGGCTCACTCAGCGACGGCAGCTCGGCCTACATCGGCGTCAACGGCACCAAGGCGCGCGGCTGGGAGGTGGACGTCAACGGCGAGATCCTGCCGGGCTGGACGGTCAATGCCGGCTATACCCACGTCAAGGTGACCCGCGCGGCCACCGACCTGCTGTACGCCAATCCGGCCGAAAACCTGCTGCAGCTCAACACCCAGCTGCAGCTGCGCGGCGCGCTGGAACGCCTGAGCATCGGCGGTGGCGTGCAGTGGCAGAGCAAGGTGCAGGGCTACAACATCCCCTACCCGCTCGGCGGCACGGTGACGGTGAACCAGCCGGCGTATGCGCTGGTGCAGTTCAACGCCAACTACCGCATCAGCGACAACTGGACGGCGACGCTGAGCGTGCGCAACGCGCTGGACAAGACCTACTGGGCCAACCTCGACTACAACAACTATGGCGAACCGCGCTTCGTGGCGGCCAGCCTGCGCTGGAAGTTCTGAGCAACCCGGGAACGGTGGGTTCCGACCATTGGGGGGTGCCCACTGTTGGGGGTGGGTGCCGACAGTTGGGGGGCCCACTGTTGGGGGTGGGTGCCGACCGTTGGGGGTGGGTGCCCACTGTTGGGGGTGGGTGCCGACCRTTGGTCGGCACGCTTCTGACGCTCCGCCACGACCCACGGTCGTGGCCCACCTGAATGGGCCCGCCTTCGCGCGGGCCTTTTCTTTGCTGCACTGCGGGTTGCACACCCCTCCGTAATTATGGCGTAATTATTCCAACGCCATTCGGAAGTCCGTCGATGAACCCGAGTTGGGACACGCTGGAGCGGGGCCGCCAGGCGCGGCTGGAACGCGCCGCGCCATGGGCCAAGGGCCACGAGGTGGCGGCTGGCGATGTCGCCGAGCTGCTGCACGCGCTGCTGGAGCCGGGCGACAAGGTCTGCCTGGAAGGCAACAACCAGAAGCAGGCCGACTTCCTCGCCCAGACGCTGGCCGACCTCGACCCGGCACGGGTGCATGACCTGCACATGGTGCAGTCGGTGCTGTCCCTGCCTTCGCACCTGGATGTGTTCGAACGCGGCATCGCCTCCAGGCTGGACTTCTCCTTCTCCGGGCCGCAGTCGGTGCGGCTSGCCAACCTGGTKGCCGAAGGMCGSATCSAGATCGGKGCSATCCACACCTACCTGGAACTGTTCGGCCGCTACTTCATCGACCTCACTCCGCGTGTGGCACTGGTCGCGGCGCAGGCTGCCGACCGCCACGGCAATCTCTACACCGGCCCCAACACCGAAGACACGCCGGTGATCGTGGAGGCCACCGCATTCGGTGGCGGCATCGTCATCGCCCAGGTCAACGAGATCGTCGACACCCTCCCCCGCGTCGATATTCCTGCCGACTGGGTCAACTTCGTGGTGCAGGCGCCGCGCCCGAACCATATCGAACCGCTGTTCACCCGCGATCCGGCACAGATCTCCGAGATCCAGGTGCTGATGGCGATGATGGCGATCAAGGGCATCTACGCCGAGTACGGGGTGAACCGGCTCAACCATGGCATCGGTTTCGATACAGCAGCAATCGAACTGCTGCTGCCGACCTACGCCGAGTCGCTGGGGCTGAAGGGAAAGATCTGCCAGCACTGGGCGCTCAATCCGCACCCGGCGCTGATTCCAGCCATCGAATCGGGTTTCGTCAAATCCGTGCACTCGTTCGGGTCGGAACTGGGCATGGAGAAGTACATCGCCGCGCGCGGGGATGTGTTCTTCACCGGCGCCGATGGTTCGATGCGCTCCAACCGCGCGTTTTCGCAGACCGCAGGGCTGTATGCCTGCGACATGTTCATCGGCTCCACCCTGCAGATCGACCTGCAGGGCAACAGCTCCACCGCAACGCGCG
>NZ_JBFTOJ010000275.1:0-2842 GCF_056397905.1 Stenotrophomonas sp. 05L414_2 | reverse complement strand
GGACCAGTACGGCACGCCCAACCCATCTTCGCTCACCACCTGGCGCAGGTCGTTGCCGAACAGGTCAACGTAGCCCTGCCAGACCTTCGCTGCGAACGCCGGATCGGCGGACTTCAGGTCACGGCCGTGGCCCCAATCCTTCCACGCGGTTTCTTCTTCGTTGTTGCCACACCACAGCACGATGCTGGGATGGTGGCGCAGCCGGCGCACGTTGTCGCGCGCCTCGGCGACCACGCTGGCGCGGAATGCCGGGTCGTAACCCGGCTGCATGCCACCGCCGAACATGAAGTCCTGCCAGACCAGCAGGCCCAGTTCGTCGGCGATGTCGAAGAACGCATCGTCCTCGTAGTAGCCGCCGCCCCAGTTGCGCAGCATGTTCATGTTGGCATCGCGCGCGGCGACCAGTACCTGGCGCAGGCGCGCAGCATCAACGCGCGCGGGGAAGGCGTCGAAGGGGATCACGTTCGCGCCCTTGGCGAAGATCGGCACCCCGTTGATGACGAAGGCGAAGCCCTGCCCTCCCTTGTCGTCCTGCTCGCGGCGCAGTTCGACGGTGCGCAGGCCAATGCGCTGTTCGCGTGCCAGCACCGCATCGGCACTGCCGTCCAGGCGCGCCTGCACGGTGTAGCGGTCCTGCGCACCATGGCCGACCGGCCACCAGCGCCGCGGCTTGGCCAGTTCAACCGGCACGTCCACGCTGTTCCGGCCGGGCGTCAGTTCGACCGTGCGCTGCACCCGCGCGACGCTGCGGCCGTAGGGATCGCGCACCTCGACGTCCACCGCCACCGGACCGGCGACCGCGTCCTGCTCCACCTGCAGCACTACCGCCAGCTTTGCGTTTTCTGCATCAAGCGCATCAGTGCGTACGGCCACATCGGTCAACCGATGCGCATCCCATGCCTGCAGGTCAACGCCCCGCCAGACGCCGGCAGTGACGTAGCGCGGGCCCCAGTCCCACCCGAAGTGGTACGCCGGTTTGCGAGCGAAGTTGCCAACCATCGCGTCCTTCGGTTCATCACCGTAGGGCGAAGGATAGTTGCCGGCAATCCTGTGCGGCATTGCCTGCACGCCGGCCAGCAGCGTGCGGATCGGCGAACGGAACACGATCTGCAGCTCATTGCCCTTCGCACGCAGGCGACCTTCGACGCGGGCGCGCCAGGTGCGGTGGGCATTGTCGGCGCGCAGCAGCGGCTTGCCGTTGAGCGTCACCTCGGCATAGGTGTCCAGGYCGTCGAAGCGCAGCTCGGCATGGGCCTTTGCCAAGCTGGCAGCGTCCACATCGAAACGGGCTCGGTACTCCCAGTCGGCCAGACCGATCCACTGCAGCTCGGCTTCGGGCGCACCGACGTAGGGATCGCGGATCAGCTCATGCGCCAGCAGATCGGTGTGCACGCTGCCTGGCACCGTGGCCGCGCGCCACTGCTGCAGGCCAGGATGGGCCGCGCCCTGCGCGTCACCGGGCAGCAGCCGGAACTCCCATTGCGCCTGCAGCGGTGCGGCGCCTGCGGGGAAGGCGCCAAGGGCGATCATCAACAGCAGCAGACGGACAGCGTTGGAAATGCGATGCACGTGATACTCCTGTTTTTCCGCCAGGTATGACCCGGCGCTACCAATGCCACACGCCACGGTAGCGCCGGACCACGTCCGGCGAGCGCGCAGCGCGGCAGACCTCAACGCACGACGTTCAGCACTTCGTAGCAGGCACCCATGGTGTGGTAATCCACCTTGCCGGCCGGGCTCTTCTCATCGCTGTACTTGCGGTTGTCGGCGTCGAGGATGCGGAACCATGCGCCGTATCGATGGTCGACGAAGTGCTCCCACGAGTACGCCCAGATACGGTCGTACCACTGCCAATAGCGGTCGTCGCCGGTGCGCGCGGCCATCAGCGCGGCGGTGGCCAGGGTCTCGGCCTGCACCCAGAAATACTTGTCGTCGTCACAGACGAAGCTGTCACCGCCGATCGGCGCGCCGTCCATGCCCGGCTGCCGGCGCGACTCCGGGGCGAAGCCGTAGTACAGGCCGCCGCGCACCTCGTCCCAGCTGCGCTCTACGGCAACATCGAACAGATGCTGCGCGGTCGGCACCAGCCAGTCGGCCTGCACGTGTCGGTCCAGGATCAGCAGCAGCTTGGCCCACTCGGTCTGGTGCCCCGGCTGGAAGCCCCACGGCCGGAACAGGTGCTTGGGATCGTCCAGGTTGTAGTCCCAGTCGATGTTCCAGTTGACGTCGTAGTGTTCCCAGACCAGACCGCCGGCCTTTGCCGCCTGGCGGCGGGTCATGTTGTCGGCCAGCTGCAGCGCGCGCTCGACATAGCGCTGCTCGCCACTGGACTCGAACGCGGCCAGCATCGCCTCGCACATGTGCATGTTGGCGTTCTGGCCGCGGTAGCCGGTGAAGTTCCACTGGCCGTCGGCCTCGTCCCTGTACAGGCCGTGTTCGGCTTCCCAGAAGCGCGCCTGCAGCAGCTGCCAGGTTTCGTCCATCCACGTGCGGGCTTCTTCGATGCCCGCCTTCAACGCACAGCTGTAGGCGAGCAGCACGAAGGCCACGCCGTAGCAGTGGTTCATGTCGTCCTCTACCGCACCATCGCGCAGGGTCCAGGCGTAGCCGCCGGTGGCCGGGTTGCGGTGAACCTCGCGCAGGTAGCGCACCCCGTGCTCGACCGCGTCGCGATACTCGGCGTTGCCGAATTCGCGGTAGGCCATGGCGTAGTTGAAGACGAAGCGGGTACTGCTCACCAGATGACGATGGCTGGCGTCGTAGATGCTGCCGTCGTCACGGAAGTAATGGAAGAAGCCGCCCTCCGGGTCGATGCAGCGCGGATGGTAGAACGCCATCGTGT
>NZ_JBFTOJ010000274.1:0-2905 GCF_056397905.1 Stenotrophomonas sp. 05L414_2 | reverse complement strand
CGGCATGGCCTGCCCTTGGTGGGTGTCGACCTTGGTCGACACGGTAGATCCACGCCATGCGTGGATGCATTTCGATCAATTGTCGAAATATTCGATCTCGATGGAGATTCATTCACGCATGGAATGGATGTACCAACCGCCACCGGGAAACTCTCGA
Source organism: Stenotrophomonas sp. 05L414_2 (assembly GCF_056397905.1). NCBI lineage: Bacteria > Pseudomonadati > Pseudomonadota > Gammaproteobacteria > Lysobacterales > Lysobacteraceae > Stenotrophomonas > Stenotrophomonas sp. 05L414_2. The sequence continues at coordinate 2,748 of NZ_JBFTOJ010000274.1, read as the reverse complement.
AGGCGGGGTGGGTCCGGTTGCGGGGGCGTGAGCGTCATGGATGGCGCGACCGAGCTTACATGGACGTACTTGCAGCGTCCCCCGCAACCGGGCCCGCCCCGCCATCCCTCAGGAAACCCGCTTCTGCCGTTGCTTCGGCTGTTGCCGTTGCTTCTGCGGGTGCAGGGCGCAGCCCTGCCGAACACCCCTTACTTGACCGCAGTCACCTGTACGTCGATCACGCCGTCGCCGACCCGGGCCTGCAGTGCGTCACCCGGTTGCACCTGCTCGATCCGGCGCACCAACGCGCCATCCTCTGCACGGGTCACGATGCTGTAGCCACGCGCGACGGTCGCCAGCGGACTGACCGCTTCCAGCGAACGTGCAAGGCCACGCAGGCGCAGCGCATCACGCTGCAGCAGGCGCTGCAGCGCGGCCTGCGGGCGACCGCCCAACGCGGCAAGGCGACGTCGCAGCGCCTCCATCTGCCGCTGCGGATGATGGCCCCTTAACACTGCAGCAGCGTGGCGCAAACGGGCTGCGCGACGCTCCTGCTGCTGGTTGTGCGCCGCATGCAAGCGACGTCCGAGGTCCAGCTGACGACGGCGCAGCAGATCCAGTCGTGCCTGCGGACTCTGTGCGTTCAAGCGCAGCAGGGCGCGATCAGCGCGCTGCATGGCCTGCTGCATGGCGTGGCGTTGCAGCTGCACCATGCGAGCCGCGTTGCGGCGCAGGCGCAGGGCCAGATCGCGCTGATCGGGTACCAGCAGTTCCGCGGCCACCGATGGCGTAGGCGCGCGCAGGTCAGCAGCGAAATCGCTGAGACTGAAGTCGGTTTCGTGACCCACCGCCGAGACCACCGGCGTGCCGCTGGCGGCGATTGCGCGGGCCAGCGCTTCATCGTTGAAGGCCCACAGGTCTTCCAGCGAGCCACCACCACGGGTCAGCAGGATCACGTCGTAGCGACCGCTGGCATCGGCGGCCTGCACCAGGCGGGTGATCTGCGCGGCAGCGGTTGCGCCCTGCACCAGGGTCGGCAGCAGATCCACTTCCAGCAACGGGAAGCGGCGGCCGAGCACGCTCAGCACATCGCGCACGGCGGCACCGGTGGGCGAGGTGATCACCGCCAGGCGCTGCACGTGGGCCGGCATCTGCCGCTTGCGGGCCGGGTCGAACAGTCCCTCGGCTTCCAGCCGCGCCTTCAGTTCCTCGAACGCGCGACGCAGTGCGCCTTCGCCGGCTTCCTCCATGTGGTCCAGCACCATCTGGTACTCGCCACGGGCGTCGTACAGGGTCACCTTGCCGCGCACCAGCACGCGCATGCCCTCGCGCGGAACGAACTTCAGGTACTGCGCCTTCATTCTGAACATCGCAGCGCGCAACTGTGCACGCGCGTCCTTCAGAGTGAAATACAGATGGCCGGACGCCGGCCGCGCCACGCTGCCCAGTTCGGCTTCCACCCAGATCGCCGGGAAGCTGCCTTCCAGCAGGTCGCGCGCCAGGGTGTTGAGCTGGCTGGGGGTGAAGACGTCGTTGTTGCGTGGCTGCATGGTGACGGCGTGGGGCAGATGGAGCAGGGGGCTCAGGATCGCACGTCAGCGCTGGCCGTGCTGGGCCAGTGCCCATTGCACGTGTTCGCGGACTACGGGCGAAGCAGCCTCGGCGCGCGTCTGCAGCGCCGACAGCGTCTCTGCCGTGGTTGGCGCATTGCCCAGCGCCACGGCGATGTTGCGCAGCCAGCGCTCGTGACCACTGCGGCGGATCGGGCTGCCTTCGGTACGGCGCAGGAATTCAGCTTCGTCCCAGCCGAACAACTGGTCCAAGCGTGCGGTGTCCAGGTTGTTGCGGGCGCGGAAGTCAGCTTCGTCGGTGCGCTTGGCGAACTTGTTCCARGGGCASACCAGCTGGCAGTCGTCGCAGCCRTAGATGCGGTTGCCSATCARCGGTCGCATCTCCACTGGAATCGCACCGTCATGCTCGATGGTCAGGTAGGAGATGCAGCGGCGCGCATCCAGCCGCTGCGGGGCGGTGATGGCCTGGGTCGGGCAGACGTCGATGCAGCGCGTACAGGTGCCGCAGTGCGCGCTGGCCGGCGTGTCGATCGGCAGCGGCAGGTCGATGTAGATCTCGCCGATGAAGAACCACGAGCCGCCGTGGCGGTCGATCAGGCAGGTGTGCTTGCCGATCCAGCCCAGCCCCGCGTTGCGTGCCAGCGCGCGTTCCAGCACTGGCGCCGAATCGACGAAGACGCGGTAGCCCAGCGGCGCCACTTCATCGTTGATCTGCGTGGCCAGCTTCTGCAGGCGGTTGCGCATCAGCTTGTGGTAATCGCGGCCGAGCGCGTAGCGGGCGACGTAGGCGCGCCCCGGATCGGCCAGGGTCGCCCACGCTTCGGTGTCGTCCCTGTGGCTGTAGTCCATGCCCACCGAGATCACCCGCACGGTGCCGGGAAGCAGCTCTGCCGGGCGCGCGCGCAGGGTGCCGTGGCGTGCCATCCAGTCCATCGTGCCGTACAGGCCCTGGCCCAGCCAGTCGGCCAGGTGCGCCTCGTCCTCGCCCAGTTCGATGCCGGCGATACCGCAGCGCTGGAAGCCATGCGCGCGCGCCAGATCGCGGATGCGCTGTACGGCCAGGGCCGGATCGAGGGGGGCAGGGACGGGGGACATGTGCACCAGTATAAAATCCCCGCATGGCCAACCTCGCCGATCTGTTCGATTCCCGTGCCGCACGCACACTCGATGCCCAGGCCTCCGCGCTGGCGGGCGATGG
>NZ_JBFTOJ010000273.1:0-2975 GCF_056397905.1 Stenotrophomonas sp. 05L414_2 | reverse complement strand
GTCTATGAGCTGGTAGCAATTGAGATTTTTGGTGATCCGGCGTTTCGTAAGCAAGGAAAGAGGCTGTTCTTATCCTATGCATATGGAATGAGGAGAAGAAATCTAATAGACGCCGCAGTGGGATATGGTGCCGCCCGAGATAAAGCTAAGGAGTTCTTTAAGAAATTTGTCAGATTCGAACAATGGAAGTCGGAGATCCACACCGAGTTCCACAAATCTGGAAGGGTTGGTACCGCATTTGGGAACTTTCTTCGGCGTTCGTCTACGCTCCCGTTGAGTGAAAAGGAAAAGCGTTCTGCGGTGAGTCAAGTTGTTCAGGGAACCGCATCTCTTATATTTAAGAAGGCGCTTATAAAAATGAGCCTTGATAAAAGGGTTGCTTTGAAGATTCCTATGCATGATGCTGTTTTGTTTGAGCACTCGCCTGAATTCAATCCAAGCGAGATTGTTAATCTATTCTCTGGGGTGATGGCAGAGCATTTCGATGGGGCCATCCAGGGAAAGGCTGAAATCGCCGCTTATGTGCAGAATTGAGTGCTTTCCTCGGATGAGGACAGAGCTCGTCGATGCTCCAAGACGTGTGCAGTAGGGCAATTTCCATGTTAATCATTCGCCCGGCCTAACCTCCCGACAAGCCCACTCAGCCAACCCCCGGCAAGCCAGAAACAGCCCATCAACCACCCCCTCATCCAGATGCCGCTCTGGTTCCGCTGCCACCCGGCAGCGGTCGGCCGAGTGCAGCACCTCAAGCACCGTCAGCAGCCCTACCAACGCGCGCTCGGTTCTTGCCAGGCTCACGCGGCGGCCGGGTGACACATCGTTCTCCGGCCAGGGCAGCCCATCAGCCCCCTCGCATCCGCGCATGCGCTTGAGAATGCCCAAGAAGGTGCTCAGGTCCGGCAGTGGCGTGTCGTCGTTGATGGGCTCAACAGCGGCGTACGAGGAGAAGGTTTCGGATTCGCTCATGGCGTCGGTTTCCTTGGCTGTGCTTAACAGCGCCACCGCGTAGGCGGGGTGGCGGACGATGCGTGGCTGCAAACCGGATGAAGCGACGTCATAAGCCGGTGAGCCCGAGGACTCCCACGCACCGCCCGCCATAAAGGCCGACGGATTGCCCGCCGGCACCGGTTAAGGACGGTGCCGACGGGCAAGCGTAAACAACAGACGTCGCATTCTTCGGGTTTGCAGACCCGGCCACCCGTTGTCGGTGGCGCGCCATGGTGTTTACGCCGTCACTCCGAATGCAAATCAAAATTCGCGAAGAAATCGCGGAATTCGAGAGCGAATATCTATTGTTGCACGCGCCCTTCGTGCAGCACGCGACGCCACAAGACGCATTCGTGCAGATGCTCTACTGATTGCGAATCAAAGTGGCGCAATCGCCCATGCCGCAAGCGAATAGTGCGATGGCCTTCTTTGCAACAGTTCTTAGTCCGCATCGGGTGGCCACGCCGCCTGATTTGCCGCGTGGTCCGAAAATCGGTTCAAACCCGACATCGCAAGTAGGCATCGCATCCTTAGCCGACGCCGTCCTCAGCCACCGCCGCATGCCCCACCAGCAACTCAATCATCGCTCGTGCCGCCGCCGACTGGCGCCGATGCGGTGCATAGATCACCGAGAACGGTCGCGATCTCCCCCGCAGCTGCGGCAGCACCTCCACCAGCTGCCCACGCTGCAATCGCTCGCGCACGATGAACTCATAGCTCTGGCAGATGCCGATGCCCTGTTCGGCCAACGACACCACGCCCAGCACATCGTCGGATGTCTCGATGGACGAACGCGGCAGCCAGTCCACGTCGCGCCCGCCGTCGCGGAAGATCCACGGCGCCAACCGCCCGGTGCGCGGCATCACGAAGGGCAGGCACAGGTGCTGCTGCAGGTCGTCCAGCGTCTGCGGCGTGCTGCGGCGCTGCAGGTAGCCCGGCGCGGCCACCAGCAGCAGCGGCGCGTCTTCCAGCTTGCGCGCCACCAGCCCGCTGTCCGGCAGCTGGCCCAGGCGGACGGCCAGGTCGAAGCCTTCGGCCACCAGGTCCACGTTGCGGTTGGTGATGTTCAGTTCCACCTGCACCTGCGGGTACTGCTGCGCAAAGCGCGCCAGCACGGCCGGCAGCCGGTAGTGGCCATAGGTGGTGGGCACGCTCAGGCGCACGCGGCCGGCCAGCGCACCGTCCTGGGCCAATACGTCGCGCTCGGCGTCGTCCAGCAGGCCGAAGGCGGTACGCACCTGTTCCCGGTAGAGCCGCCCGGCGTCGGTCAGGCCCACGCGGCGGGTGGTCCGCTGCAGCAGCTGCCGGCCCAGCCGCGCTTCCAGGCGGGTGACCGCGCGGCTCAGCACCGAGGGCGTGGTGGACAGCGCGACCGCGCCAGCCGTGAACGAGCCGTGCTCGACCACCGCCAGGAACACCTCCACATCGCCCAGGTAGTCGAACTTGCGGCTCATTTTGCTCTCCGGGGAACAGATGTTTTGCGATGGGGCCAATTTATCGCCGCTGGGGCGATGAATAAAGTGGCCGCCATTCCCCAATAGGAGCTCCCCATGAACCTGATGACCCGGCTGGCCGCAGCGCTGGCCCTGACCCTGGCCGCCAGCGGCGCGCATGCTGCCAACGTGCTGGTGGTGCTGTCCGACGAAAACCACCTGGACCTGAAGGATGGCAAGGTGCTGTCCACCGGCTTCTATCTCAACGAGCTGATGCAGCCGGTCAAGCTGCTGCTGGACGCGGGCCACGAGGTGACCTTCGCCACGCCGCAGGGGCGGGCACCGACGGTGGATGCGTCCTCGGTGACGCCGGCGTACTTCGGCAACGACGCCGCGCAGCTGACGCTGCACAAGGACCTGCTGGAGAAGCTGGCGCTGACCTCGCCGACGGCTTCGCCGGTGGTCAGCCTGGCGCGCATCGAGCAGCAGGGTTACGCGCGTTTCGATGCGGTCTACATTCCCGGTGGCCACGCGCCGATGCAGGACCTGCTGAAG
>NZ_JBFTOJ010000272.1:0-2985 GCF_056397905.1 Stenotrophomonas sp. 05L414_2 | reverse complement strand
TTCCTGCACGGTCAGCCCAATCTTGCTTAACCGTGTTGAAGAACTCCGAATTATGCGTCGAAATGAATAGCTGCCGACACACCTTTAGACTCGTAATGAGTAGGTAAGCCACGTCATAGATGTGGTTGGCATCTAGGCTACAGATCGGGTCATCCACGAAAACGACCAAATCCTCAAGCCGCTGACCGTTCTGCCCCAAGCTAACCAGGAAGTAAGCCAACGAGATCGCTGTCCGCTCACCGTCGCTCATATTGATGGCGGGTTGACCTTCGCGGATGAACTGGATCCGATTGTCCTGAGCCTGCTCGACGGAGATGCGCGGTCCAAGCAAGCGCCTCAGCAGTCCATTGATCTGACTTGCGGCCACCGAGCTACGTTGTAGCTCGGAATTTACCGCCGCCGCTTGCGCTGCAATTTTCTGCCCGACAGTCTTGATGCGTCCAAGCTCCGCTTCAGCCTGGTTCAAGAACGCGACCGCTTCCGCCGCTCCGGGGTCGAGCACAAATCGGGCTGCGAAGTGCTCCTTCACTTTCTCGGCTGCGCCTCGGCGTCTGGCGGCAAGTTCGTCACACGCGCGGTTGTGGTCATCTTTTGCCTGGTGAAGCTCCGCAAAGATGGCCGTCAACTCGGGAGCTCGATCATCAACTGCCTCCACGGTGTAGGCCGTCACCATGTTGGCAAGCTTCTCGTTCAGCAGGCCAGCCCAACTCCCACGGATCTCGCTTTCCCGAGCTTCCCAAGCCGTGAGCCGACCCAGTGCGGCCTTGACCTTGGCCCGGACATCGGGGACCCACTCCTTCTCATGCGGCAAGGTGTGCGCCGGCCTGCGCTGTTCCAACCGTCCGATTGCCGCCGTGATGGCTGCGTGCTGGTGGCGATACTCGTCGGAGAAGTGGTTCGCGTAGGCTTCGAGCGCTTGCGCTGCATCGTTTCCACAGAATGCACAGGTCGTACTGTGCTCATGAAAGCGCAGACCGGTGCGTACCCAGTCGCTCAGCGTGGGGTCGTCAGACAAGCGTTTGATCGTGTTCTGCTTTGGTGTCTCCTTCAACAACTTCGCGACGTCATCTACCCCAGGCGGGAGCGGAGGCACCACCTCTGGCAGGTTGCGAATGGGAGCGAACTCACTCTGGTCGCGCGCCTGGCCGACCATTGCTTGCAACGTGGCGAGGTTGAGAAGGTGGTTAGCCGGTGCGGTCAGCCGTTGATGGATACCTTTCAGATTGGGCGCACGAAAGTCGCGGACACCTAGAACCGTTCCGCATTCCCTAGCCAAGTCCGTGGCCGCTTTCTCCCTGGCGGTACTGGTCTCACTCTGCTTTGTTTGGACCGAGCGATACATTGCCGCCACACGGTCCCGCCGTCGGGACAGCGACACAATGCGGTTACTCAGCCGGATGTTGTCTTCGCCCACGATGAACAAGGCGGGCGCGTGCGTGTAGTCTGCCTGCTGCAGGTTTGCGTCGATGAAGTCCCGGTTGAAGATGCGCACGGGAACCTGCCCCCGATCTTGCTCTTTCCGACTATCCAGCACGCCCTGTCCCACGCTGACACGCACATGTGCGCCGGCCGGCAGCCCGCTTATGGTCGGCCCGTTCAATAGCCCGAAGACACGGGAAAGGGTCGTCTTGCCGGAAGCATTCCAGCCATAGATCAGGTTGTAACGCGCGAAGTCCGGTGCTGCGCTCGTTCGCCCGTCGTAGCCGTCCCAGACTGCCGCTTGAGAGATGGATTCAATTCGCCCAAACATGCATTCCCCTACGAGCATGATTCGTCATGAGCACCTATTCTTCTCGACAATCTAACGCATTTCACATACGTCCGCTGCCTTGACCGGGCAACGAACGGTTTGGGTCGGAGACCGCCCTTCCCTACCCTCGATAAATCTTCCTAATCTACGGCTCACCTTGAGCATGCTACGGTCCCGCAGCGATGGGAGAAAGTGCGGGATCGGATCCTGGCGCTAGCCGGATTGGCGCCAACGACCTAAATCTCTCCTAGATCCTTGAGCACGGACTGCCCCTTCTGCAGGAACCCAGCCAGCAGTCGGCCCCCTGCCACCCTCCGTCCCAGCCGCTGTTGAGGTAGCTGCTCTGCAGGCGCGCATGGGCCAGCAGATCCGTCTGGGCCATGCTGGGAGTTACGAACTGGAGCGGTTCGCCTAGGGACGCCAGCTGGCCCCAGATCGGCTGGACCACGCAAGTACGCTGGCTGTCACTCTTCGCATATCCCGTGGCCATCATCCGGCCGTTCTTCGGCGACCAGCCACCAAGCACCAACTCGGCTCCGAGCTGCTCGATCGGCAATCCTGCCTCGGCTGCCGCCTTCTCGTAGTTCGGCCACAGCTGGTCCACCACTAACCCCAGCTCGGTAGATAGCTGTTCCATTGTGAAATCTGCGCGGAAGCTGGCCTGCAGCGTTAGCTCATAAATGCGGAGGAAGAACTGCGTAGAACCTCGCGTAGCAAGTATCAGGTTGTGCTGAGGGATCAGCAGCAGCTTTGCTCCTGCTGAATGTTTCCCTGTGAGAGCATCCTCTGCCAAGGTATCCACTGCGACGACAAGGTGGTCACGAGTGAGTAGAAGGTTGAGGAGGCTCACGGCAGGCTCGTCTGGACGTTCGCAGACTATCGCCCTCCCCTTCCCCTCCTGTCCAGACTGCCATGACCTCCGAGATTACAAAGATCCTTGATCGCCTCCATGCTTGCGACGCCGCAATTGAGATGCACCGCGGCTACCTAAAGGCAATGGAGTATGTCCTGCGGATTTCGTTTCTAACGCACCAAGATCAAGAGCTTCTGCCCGACACGTGGACCAGATTGCTCCCTTCGATCGCTCAAAGCCACGAGAGAGACGGTGGCCAACTGTTTGCGGCCGCATTCCAGCAATCTCTGACAGTTCTCACCGAGCGGATCGGCGCGGAATGCACTAGGCCCTAAAACGCTCGGGCAACGGATCGCGCTCCCGCAACCCGGCAAGATACGCT
>NZ_JBFTOJ010000271.1:0-3015 GCF_056397905.1 Stenotrophomonas sp. 05L414_2 | reverse complement strand
GTCCATCACTGACAGTGCCTTGGCCACTGATTCGGCATGCTGCATGAGAAGCCGCTGTGCCGGTCCACCCCCGATCGGCTTGCCAAGAGTGATTTGAACGAGGAACCTGGAGGTCTCCATGACTCTTTCTCCTTCTAGATTCTCGAGAAGCGCTGCGTCGTTGCCGATGTACCCTTGATCCGTGATCTGCTCGCTCATGTGACGGAAGTGGGTCCGAAGTGCAGGCATAAGTTCCGGCTTGGATCGGAAGACGTAGTGCGCAAAGGTGATCCGCCATCGCTGTGGGCGGAGGGATCTCACCTCGTAGATAGCTTGCGTCATCTCGATGCCACGCTTCTTAGTGAGGGCCTCAACGGCGAACTCGCGCTGCAGGAGAGAGTTTCGGTTGGCTGTCATTCGGCCAATTCCGTCAGCACCGGATGGAAGGGACTTGGCGTGGGAGAAGCTGAGCATCAGCGTGCTGCTGCCAGAAAGAGCTCTCCAAGGCTCCATTAGTCGAGCCAACACTTCGATGGACTTCAGAACTAGCGGCAGGTGCTTTGTACCGAATGGACGCAGTCCGGCTGTCCACTCATGGCGAGTCGCTTCCCTTTTGGCTGAAATGCCGCAGATGGAGAAGACCTCCATTAGTCCGTCTAGAGAAATCACTGATCTGATCACACCGTGCTGTAGCGTCGGATCGTGGTCCAAGGATAGGCCTATCAGCTCATGAGCTCGAATCCCAGTGCATGCCTGCAGCAACGTGCTACATGCGCTTTGAGTCATCAGAATTAAGCGTCTGAGGGCCTGAGTTCCGCTAATTTCGCGCTCGTCCCCAGCGTCATCAATCCGATCCGTTGCGAGCAGGGGCTCATGCCAAGGCGTTAGTGTTCCTGGGATCGGGCTCATCTGGAACTCCTCGATGTGCCGTCTGATCTCACGAAGACATATGATTCGTCTTGGTCCCTTGGCGCTCCTTGCGTCGATGAGCATCGGGATGATCTCAGCCTGAAGTCTGATCACATCTTCCGAACCGTGTTCGATCCATTCATATGCGTAGGTGAGGATTGGCACCGAGATCTCGTCCGGGATAGGCAGCAATCCACCCGTTCGAGCGAGCCCAAGCGGCCCGGTCACAACGTCATAGGTTTTTCTTCCATCAAACGGTGCTTCGCAGGGTGCCTGCCCACCTCTGGCGCGCAAGCTGTCCGCGAGTTCGTAGATCTGTGTAAGTGGGTGAATAAGCTTGTAGGCAGTGGCATGCGTCCACGCTCTGTCTCGACCGGCATCACCTCCGGCCATGATGTATTGCTCTTCGAGACCTTCGACATACTCCCAACTCACAGCTGTGGATATGTCGAAAAGCGTGCGGATTTCCCGCTCCCCCATAAACTTCACCAGCTCCCTCATGCCCATGTAGGTAGAAGGGATAGATCCAACCGTCATGCGTACCGCGTCATCGACGATGGAGGTCTTGAGGTAGCACTTCAGTTCATCCAGTAGTCCTCTGTGTTTGTAGTCTGTGAGTAATTCTCCGCGCGCAACTGGGATTTCCCAATCAACGGTGACGAACTCCCTCTGTTGRCCGACAGTGGTTTGAGCGAACGTCCAGACATTACTGTCATAGTCCACCTGGAATGAAGGGTGCAGGGTTGCCGCCTGCGCTGATTTGACCTTTCTTACTGCAGGCATAGCCTTACCTCTAGAATGGACGCTCTACTAACGGTGCGGTCCGAACTATTCAAGTGTGGGGAGCGACGTCAGCATGATCATCGCCGCTGATTGTCGATTCGCATTTGTGCTCACAGCAGGAATCCATGAGTCGCGGAGCGCGAGGTAAGCGTTCTCGAACTTTCGCCGCCATATCTCGCTCCCAAGCTCTGCCCTAGCTTCTTCGTATAGCTCCTGCAGTTGAAGAAAGCGGGCGAGCGCGTAGGCTTCGTTTGAGTCAGCTGCTGCGAGCGGGCACGCAGGGCAAGCACCATAGCTGGTGCAGAGTTTGCCCTGGCGCTGACCCGGTTGCGGACTTTGGAATGGATCTGCGCAGCAGAAGCCCTGCGTGGCTGCCGTATACTCACGGTCACTCCGGGTTGAGCGCGTATCAATACTTCCATTTGAAGTCACCCAGCGCTCTTGGGCCGCCATGGCTCCTGCCATCTGTTCCTTCTGCCGACGCTGCATCGTGGTTGTCTGATAGCTGTCTTGACCAGTTGACAGCAGCCGATGGCCCAGCATTGCTCGTAGCTCGAAGGCGTCGCCGTCGGTCAGTCCATCAACTACTTCAGAGAACGCAAGCCTATTTGCGCGGGAGCCGGAGTACTTGAGCCCCCTTCGTTTGCAGAACAGCGTGATGTAACCGGTCACGCGCGTGTTTACATCGTCGGTTCTGCATGAGTAGGAATCGATGAGCATTCCTCGGCGCTTGTGCCGCCCACCTTCGGATACTGCGTGCAGGAAAAAGTCATTGGCAAGCTTGCCAACAGCGTAGTCTCTGATTCGTCTGGTCCAAGCTATGACGAAGCGTATCAATCTTTCCGGCGCTAGCGGGTGATCGCTGGCGGGGAAGGCCGCTCGCTGTGGTGCCCCCTGATCGCTCTCCCCAGCCCTGTGCTTGGATGACTTGATCACCGTTCGTTTCCGTCCAAGCGGGTAGTGCTCGGATATGCCATCCAGAGTGAGTGTTCTAAGTGGCTGCTCGTTGAACCCCGAGTGCATTGCCAGTACTAGAAAGAATGGGATCAGATCACCACCGATGGGGTGCGCAAGTCTCCTCAGACGGAAGTACTCACTTTCACTGATCTTTCCTACGCCTGGGAGCTTGCGAACCTCGGCTTGGCGAGGAAGGTGACCGTCAAAGTTTGCCAGGATCTGCGCAATCGCCTCCGCCGGGTCGCTTAGCGATACAGCGTCGCCCTTACTCTTCTGAGCAATGGCACTGTGTACCCTGTCCAGAAGCGGCCATACTTCGTCCATTGTCGAGATGCATTCTTCAACAGCGGCCTTCATGACGTTGGCCCAAGCCGCACGGTCAAGCTC
>NZ_JBFTOJ010000270.1:0-3152 GCF_056397905.1 Stenotrophomonas sp. 05L414_2 | reverse complement strand
GTGTCGGATTGCGGGGTGTCAGCCGCATGGATGCGGCTGCCAAGCCTACAAGGACGTACTTGCGGCGTCCCCGCAATCCGACACCGCCCGGCCATCCCACGGAATGCCACTTTGGCTGTTGCTTCGGCCGTTGCCGTTGTTCGGCAGGTGCAGGGCGCCGCCCTGCCGATAAACCCCTTACTTCAGCCGGCGACCGGAACGATCGATGCGGAACCACTCGCCGCCTTCCATCAGCGTATGCCCGTCGCCATCGGGCGTGCCGCGGCGGCAGCCGTTGCAGACCTCGGCCACGCCATCCTGGAACGGCCAGGCAAAATCGAACGTGGCCGCAATCACCTGCTCGAAGGCAGCGTTGAAATAACCCACGCGATCGCCGACGCGGCCGCGGAACAGGCCTTCCTGCAGGGAGTCGGCGCCGTTGTCCCAGGCGATCACCGCCTGGCTGCGGCCGCGACGGTCGACGTAGTGGAAGCCATCGGCGGTCTGTACCAGCGCCAGGCCATCGCCGTCGTAGGGAAGATCCTGCAGGGTCTCCGCGCTGATCTGCGGCTTGTCATCGACGACCTCGCAGCCGGGCAGCATCCACAACCCGTGCTCTTCGGTCATGACCTTGCAGGCCGGGCCCTGCGCCGGCGCCCAGGGGCTGGCCAGCACGCCCAGCAGGGCCAGCCAGCGCGCACGGCGAAGGCTGCCCAGAGCAGAGCGTGCCGGCCGCGCCATCACTTGGCCTCGGCCTTGCGTTCGAAGGTCGCCGGTGCCGGCAGTTCCACCGGTACGCCCTTGTCGTCGCAGGTGCCGGCCTGGCACAGGCGATCGCGCAGGGCCGGGGTGGCCTGCACGATCATGTGGTAGATCGCGTTCTGCTCCAGGGTGCCGCGGATCGCCTTGCTGCCCGGGCCGCGTGCCCAGATGCCGACGTCCTCGCCACCATGCGATTCGGACTTCATCGGTACCAGCGCTTCCTGCATGTAGTCGGGATGCTCGGTATCGACGTCGTGCAGGTTCGGGCGGCCGTTGGCCGGCTCGAAGCTGCTGGGGTTGTGCGGGTAACGCTTCGGACCGGCCGGTTGCTGGTTGCTGGTGCCGGTATGGCCGGGGCCGTTGGCGTAGCTCAGGGTGGTGTACGGCTGGCCGTTGCCATCCAGCGCGTAGTCGAGCTTGCCGGCACCATCTTCGCCACCCTTGTCCTTCACCTTGCCCAGGATCGGATTGCCTCGGGCCGGGTAGCCGACGAAGTTCAGGGTGTGCGAATGATCGGCAGTGACGATGATCAGGGTGTCATCGGCCGAGGTCAGCTCGTTGGCCACGCGCACGGCATCGGACAGGGCCACGGTTTCGGTCAGCGCACGGTAGGCATTGCCGCTGTGGTTGGCGTGGTCGATGCGCGCGCCTTCGATCATCAGCACGTAGCCTTCCTGATGGCGCGACAGGTTCTTGATCGCCGCAGCGGTCAGCTCGGCCAGGCTCGGCTCACCGGCCGGGTCCTGCGGGCGTTCGTATTCGTAGCGCATGTGGTCGGGCTCGAACAGGCCGAGGATCGCCGGAGCGTTGGCGGCGGCCTGCAGCTGCTTGCTGTTCCAGACGTAGGCGCCCTGCGGGTGCGCCTGCTGCCATTCCTGCACCAGGCTGCGGCCGTCCAGGCGCTGGCCGACCTTGTCGTCGTACTCGGGGTCGCGCTCTTCCACGGTGGTGAACTCACCGCGACCACCGCCCAGGGCGACCAGCGGGCCGCGGCCGTAACGCGAGGTCGACAGCAACTGCTGCGCGATGTCCTTGCAACCGGCGGCCTTGGCCGCCTCGGTCAGGTCGGTGTCGTTTTCCCAGTTGCGCTCAGGCGAGTGCGCATAGGTCGCGGCCGGCGTGGCGTGGGTCAGGCGCGCAGTGGAGACCACGCCAGTGGCCAGGCCGGCGCTGTCGGCCAGCTGCAGCCAGGTCAGCAGGCCCTTGGACAGGCTGTCGGCGCAGTCGGTGCGGCTGCCGGCACTGACGCCGATCGCACCCATGTGGGTCTTCACGCCGGTGGTGATGGCGGTCATGGTGCCGGCCGAATCCGGGGTCTGCGAATCGGTGTTGTAGGTCTTGCTGAACGCGGTGGCGGGGAAGCGTTCCCACGACAGCAGGTTCTCTTCGCCCGAGCCGCCCTTCTGCTGGCCTTCGTAGATGCGCGAGGCGGCGACGGTGGTCAGGCTCATGCCGTCACCGAGGAACAGGATGACGTTTTTGGCCTTGCCAGCCATCGCGCCGTTCGCCGCTGCCTGCGCAGCGCCGCTGCGGTACCACCACTGCGGGGTTTCACCGGCCGGGTGGGCGACGGGGGCAACGGTGACCTTCAGGCCGGTCGGGGCGGACGCTGGAGCGGTGCTGGCGCAGGCGCCGAGCAGCAGGGTCGTGGCGCAGGCGGCCAACAGGGAGACGGAACGGCGCATGGACGCTGGGATCTCACAAAGTGTAACGGGACGTTCATTATGCCCGGCCTCGCAAGGCACGCCGATGACACACTGATTTGCCATGCGGGCGGTCGTTCTGCGGGCCGCCTTGGGCTATCGTGCCAGCATCCCTTCCTACCCCCTTGGATTGCCTATGAAGCTGGTCTCTGCCTGGCTGCGGATTCCATTCTGGCAGCGCGTGGTCGGTGGCTTCGTGCTCGGTGCGCTGGCCGGCTGGGCGCTTGGCCCGGCTGCTGAAACTTGGTTCGGCCCGCTCGGCGAGCTGTACGTCACGCTGATCAAGATGATCGCGGTGCCGCTGGTGTTCTTCGCGGTCATCAACGCGATCTCTTCACTGCACGGCCAGAAATCGGTCGCCGCGCTCAGCGGGCGCACGTTCCTGTGGTTCGTGATCACTGCCGCGCTGGCGGTATGCGTGGGCCTGGGCGTGGGTACCGTGCTGCAGCCCGGCGCCGGTGGACTGCAGCTGTCGATGGCCAGCAACTATGTGCCGCGCGAAGTGCCCAGCGTGGTGCAGGTGCTGCTGGATGTGGTGCCATCCAACGTGTTCTACGCGCTGTCCGGTATCGGCACCAAGGTCAACGCCGCCGGCGAGACCGTGCTGGCSGCGGGCCGTGGTTCGATCCTGCCGGTGATCTTCTTCGCTGGCCTGGTCGGCTTTGCCATCGTCAAGCTTGGCGAGAAGGTGACCGAGGCGCGCAAGCT
>NZ_JBFTOJ010000269.1:0-3154 GCF_056397905.1 Stenotrophomonas sp. 05L414_2 | reverse complement strand
GCCGATGAAGAACGTGGCGCTGGTGCCGACCACGCGTCGTGCCTGGGCGATGTCGCGCGCACCGATGGCCTGGCCGATCAGGATGGTCGAGGCCATGCCGAAGCCGAACACCGAACCGATCAGGAAGAACATGATGTTGTTGGCGTTCGCGGTCGCGGTCAGTGCCGCTTCGCCAAGGAAGCGCCCCACCCATACCGCATTCACCGAGCCGTTCAGCGACTGCGCGATGTTGCCTGCCAGGATCGGCAGCGCGAACAGCAGCAGGTTGCGGCCGATCGGGCCGGAGGTCAGGTCAAGCGGCGCTTTGGCCATGGAGTGGTGATCGATTCCCGGGAGGCGCACACTAGCATCAAGCCGGTTTGCAGGATGTGGCAATGCATCAACCACAACAGGCGATGCGGATGATCGTGGCGGCCTTGATCGCAGCGGCACTGGCCGCATGTTCGTCGGGTGACCGGCTGGGCGATACCCAGGTGCGGCCGACCGACCGCCCCGAGTGCCTGGTCGGCAGCCAGCGCCAGGACCTGGCGGCCGGCACGCCGGCATTGATCGGGGGCAGCGGCTGCCGCACCGACCCCGACAATCCGCGCCCCCTGAACAAGCGAACGGAGTAGTCCCCACCGATGTCCGAGCTTTCCCCGTTGGCGCCCAGCGTCCGTCTGGACATCTGGTTGTGGGCGGCCCGCTTCTTCAAGACCCGCAGCCTGGCCAAACAGGCGATCGAGACCGGCAAGGTATCCGTGGCCGGGCAGCGTCCGAAATCCTCGCGCGCAGTACGCGTGGGAGAGCAGCTGCTGGTCGATCGCGGTGAAGAACACTTCGAGATCCAGGTGCTGGGCCTGAGCGACCAGCGCGGTCCGGCGCCGGTGGCGCAGCAGTTGTATGCCGAGAGCGAAGCCTCCAAGGCCCGCCGCGCCGAACAGCGTGCGCTGCGCATTGCCGCGCGTGATGGCTACCAGGCACCGGAGCACAAGCCGGACAAGCGCGCACGCCGGTTGATCCGTGCACTGGGTGATATCGACGCCCTGTGACGGCGCCGCCCGGGCGCTGGTAGTCGCCCACCTTGGTGGGCGTTGCGCCATGTGCCGACCAGGGTCGGCATCCACCGGGTAAAGACCCCGCAGCAGTGCCTGGTAGTCGCCCACCTTGGTGGGCGCCGTGCCATGTGCCGACCAGGGTCGGCATCTACCGGGTAAAGGCCCCGCAGCAGTGTCTGGTAGTCGCCCACCTCGGTGGGCGCTGTTCCATGTGCCGACCAAGGTCGGCATCTACCGGGTAAAGACCCCGCAGCAGTGTCTGGTAGTCGCTCACCTCGGTGGGCGCCGTGCCATGTGCCGATCAAGGTCGGCATCCACCGGGTAAAGACCCCACAGCGGGGTCGGGTAGTCGCCCACCTTGGTGGGCGCCGTGCCATGTGCCAACCAAGGTTGGCACCTGGCATATCCGGTCAACCGTGCAGGTCGTAGCGATCCAGTTCCATCACCCGGGTCCAGGCGGCGATGAAATCCTGCACGAACTTCTTCTCGCCATCGGCGCTGGCGTAGACCTCGGCCAGGGCGCGCAGCACGGCGTTGGAGCCGAACACCAGGTCGGCACGGGTGCCGGTCCAGCGCGCAGCGCCATCGCTGCGGCCGCGGCCTTCATAGCTTTCGCGACCGGTCGCCTTCCAGGTGGTGCCCATGTCCAGCAGGTTGACGAAGAAGTCGTTGCTCAGCGTGCCGGGACGGCTGGTGAACACGCCGTGCCTGCCACCGTCGGCATTGGCGCCGAGCACGCGCAGGCCACCGACCAGGGCGGTCATTTCCGGTGCGGTGAGGGTCAGCAGCTGTGCCTTGTCGATCAGCAGCGCCTCACCCGGCACGCTGTAAGCGCCCTTGAGGTAGTTGCGGAAACCATCGGCAGCCGGTTCCAGCACCGCGAACGATTCGACGTCGGTCTGTTCCTGGCTGGCATCGGTGCGGCCCGGAGTGAACGGCACGCTAAGGTCATGGCCGCCGGCCTTCGCTGCCTGCTCGATGCCGACGCCACCGGCCAGCACGATCAGGTCGGCCAGCGACACCTGCTTGCTGCCCGCGCCGTTGAACTCGGCCTGGACCTTTTCCAGCGCGGCCAGCACCTTGCCCAGCTGCTGCGGCTGGTTCACCGCCCAGTCCTTCTGCGGTGCCAGGCGCACGCGCGCACCATTGGCGCCGCCACGCTTGTCCGAACCGCGGAAGGTCGAGGCCGAGGCCCACGCCGTGGACACCAGCTCGGCCACGCTCAGACCGGTCGCTGCGATCTTCTGCTTCAGCGCGGCGATGTCCTTGGCGTCGATCAACGGGTGCCTGGCTTCCGGCACCGGGTCCTGCCAGATGAATTCCTCGGCCGGAATCTCCGGGCCGAGATAGCGCGCACGTGGGCCCATGTCGCGATGGGTCAGCTTGAACCAAGCGCGGGCGAAGGCATCGGCGAACTCCTGCGGATCAGCAAGGAATTTCCGCGAGATCTTTTCGTAGGCCGGGTCCATGCGCAGCGACAGGTCGGTGGTCAGCATGGTCGGGCGGTGCTTTTTCGACGGATCGTGCGCATCGGGAATCACTGCGTCCGCATTCTTGGCGACCCACTGGTGCGCGCCGGCCGGGCTCTTGCTCAGCTCCCATTCGTGGCCGAACAGGATCTCGAAGAAGTCGTGGCTCCACTGCGCGGGGGTGCGGGTCCAGGTGACTTCCAGGCCGCTGGTGATGGTGTCGCCGCCCTTGCCACTGCCGAAGCTGTTGGCCCAGCCCAGGCCCTGGCTTTCCAGGCCCGCTGCTTCCGGTTCCTTGCCGACGTTGTCGGCCGGGCCGGCACCATGGGTCTTGCCGAAACTGTGGCCACCGGCGATCAGGGCGACGGTTTCCTCATCGTCCATCGCCATGCGGCCGAAGGTGTCGCGGATGTCATGCGCGGCCAGCACCGGATCGGGATTGCCATCCGGGCCTTCCGGGTTCACATAGATCAGGCCCATCTGTACCGCGGCCAGCGGGTTTTCCAGTTTGCGCGAGTGCACATCGCCATCAGCGTCGTCATCGGACACCAGCACGCCGTGGTCCTCTTGCACGCCCTCCGAGCCGTGCTTGTAGCGCACGTCGCCACCGAGCCAGGTGGTCTCGCGGCCCCAGTACACGTCCTGGTC
>NZ_JBFTOJ010000268.1:0-3163 GCF_056397905.1 Stenotrophomonas sp. 05L414_2 | reverse complement strand
GCCTTGAGGCAGCTGCTCATGAAGGTCTTGCGGGCGTCGCCGGCGAGCTTTTGGGTGGCGGCGTCTGCGTTGCACTTCTTCATGCGCTCCTGCGGCGTGGCAGGGGTTGCCGGTGCGGCTGCGTGCGAACTCAGGCATGCGCTCTGCGCGGACTTGTAGGCGTCGCCTTTCAGCCCTTTGTTCTTTGCCGAACAGTCGGCCATGCGCTGCTGCTGTGGGGTGGCTGCGTTGGCGGCAATCGGGAGGCCGACCAGCAGGGCGGCGGCGAGCAGCAAAGAGGCTTTCATGGTGGCTCCAGGGCAGGGCGGGTGCGCGGAGCATTCGCCCGTCGCCGCAAAGCCGGCGTGAAGGTGCCTGGAGCAGGTGGAGCACTTCCTTTCGAAAGCGCTCCGACCCGGTCGATCTCAGCCCACGCGGGTACCGAAGATGCGGTCGCCGGCATCACCCAGGCCCGGCAGGATGTAGCCCTTGTCGTTGAGCTGCGCATCGATCGCGGCGGTGTAGATCTCCACGTCCGGGTGCACGGCCTTCACCGCTTCGATGCCCTCCGGCGCGGCAACCAGGAAGATGCCCTTGATCCGGCGTGCGCCGGCGCGCTTGAGCATGTCGATGGTGGCGATCAGGGTGCCGCCGGTGGCCAGCATCGGGTCGAGGATCAGCGCGTCGCGCTCTTCCAGGCGGCCGGTCAGGCGCTCGAAGTAAGGCACCGGCTGCAGGGTTTCCTCATCGCGCTGCAGGCCGACTACGCTGACRCGSGCGGCCGGGATCAGCGACAGCACGCCGYTGAGCATGCCCAGSCCGGCGCGCAGGATCGGCACSASGGTGATCTTGGCGCCGGCGATGCGCTGCACGGTGACCGGGCCGGACCAGCCCGGCAGGGTGTGCGGCTCGGTTTCCAGGTCGGCGGTGGCCTCGTAGGCCAGCAGCGTGCCCAGTTCGTTGGCCAGTTCGCGGAAATCCTTGGTGCTGAGCGCGGCGTTGCGCATCAGGCCGATCTTGTGCTGCACCAGCGGGTGGCGCACTTCGACGATCTTCATGGGATGGTCTGGCAGAAGGGGAGGCCCCCATTTTAAGCGGAATGCGCGGTGGTGCCGAGCCGGGTCCGGCAGGCCAGGCTCCACCGGTGTCATGCCCATGCAACCTGCCGGACATACCGTGCTGACCCAATCTTTACACCGTTGGGGATAGCTGTGCAGAAGAAGAACACGTTGGGCCTGGCAATCAGCCTCTCGCTGCTGGTGACGGCCAGCCCGTCGGTGCTGGCGGCCGAAAACGCTGCCGCTGCCGTGGCAGGGGGTGCCGCCGCAGCGACCGATCTGGACCGCGTCGAAGTGCGCGCGCAGCTGGAATCGCAGGTACGCGCCGTCGACCTGAAGCGCAGCAGCGATGCCATCGAAGACGCCGTGTCCTCCGACGCGCTGGGCCAGTACCCGGACAAGAACGTGGCCGAGTCGCTGCAGCGCCTGCCGGGCATCAGCGTGACCCGCGACCAGGGGGAAGGCCGGTTCGTGGTGGTGCGTGGCCTGGATGCCAACCTCAACAGCGTCAGCGTCGACGGCATCGCCATCGGCACCCCGGAAGATTCCAGCCGCGCGGCGCCGCTGGATGTGATTCCGTCCGATTCGACCGAGCGCCTGCGCGTGGTCAAGTCGCCCACCCCGGACATGCCGGGCGACGCCATCGGCGGCGCGATCCTGGTTGAATCGGCCTCGGCCTTCGATCGTGACGGCCGCAGCCTGCGTGGCAAGATCGAAGCCAGCCACCAGCAGCTGTCCGGCGAAACCAGCCCGAAGGCGGCCTTCAACTACAGCGAAGTGTTCAACGACACCTTCGGCGTCGCGCTGGGCGTGAACTACCAGAAGCGCACGTTCGAATCGGACAACACCGAAGTGGAGTACGACGGCGAAGACGATGCCGCACCGGGCGACGTCACCGCGATCAACCTGCAGCACCGCAAATACGAAATCGAGCGCAAGCGCATCGGCGCCAACCTCAACCTGGACTGGCGCCCGAACGAGGACAGCAAGTACTACCTGCGTGCGCTGTACAGCCAGTTCGATGATGCCGAAACCCGCCAGCGGGTGATCTTCAACTTCGATGACGCCAAGATGGTGAAGACCGGTACCGACCAGTACCGGTTGGACGGCATGCCGAAGGATTCCATCGACAGGCGCATGCGCTACCGCACCAAGGAAGAGAACACCTTTGCGGCCAGCCTGGGCGGCGAGAACACGCTGACCAACGCCGTGGTCGATTACAAGGTGGGTTTCACCYGCACCGAAGAGCGGGTGAACGATGAAATGGAGGCGCGCTTCAAGCTCAACGGCAAGGCCTTCAACGGTACGCTGGACCAGAGCAGTCGAATGCCCAGCTACAGCTTCGACAATCCGCAGTGGCTGGACAACGCGAACTRCGCGTTCGACCGCTTCGTGATTTCACCCAAGCAGGTGAACGACAAGGAGCACAGCGCACAGGTCAACGTGCGCTTCGACGGCGACAGCAGCAGCATCAAGTTCGGCCTGCTGGGGCGCTGGCGCGACCGCGACGTCAACGTCGACGAAAGCGAACTGCGCGTCGGCCCGAAGGTTGCCCTGTCCAGCTGGACCACCGGCTCCCCGGATCACCGCCACGGCACCCTGGGTGACGGCATGGATTCGGACGCGATGCGCGCGTACTGGGCGGCCAACCGTGGCCAGTTCAGTGCTCGCCCGCAGGATGTCGGCGCCAACGCGATGACCTCGCTGGAAGAGGACTACACCGCCAGTGAAGACATCTTCGCCAGCTACGCCATGGGGACCTGGGATGTCGGTGCGCTGCGCATCATCGGTGGCGTGCGTGTGGAGAACACGCGCTTCAGGGCCGAAGGCAACCAGGTCGATGTGGCGGCCAACGGCCGCAGCTACACCGTAACCCCGCGCGTGGCCAACAGCAGCTATACCAACGTACTGCCGGGCCTGCACCTGCGCTATGACGCGGCCGATGACTGGGTGCTGCGCGCCTCGGCCAACAAGACCGTTTCGCGCCCGTCCTTCGGCGATATCTCGCCGCGCGTCGGCTACAGCCGCGGCGACGAGGAAGTGCGCCTGGGCAATCCTGAGCTGGACCCGTACGAGTCGAAGAACATCGACCTGTCGGTGGAGAAGTACCTCGGCAGTACCGGCAT
>NZ_JBFTOJ010000267.1:0-3189 GCF_056397905.1 Stenotrophomonas sp. 05L414_2 | reverse complement strand
AGCCAGCGCTGTGCTTGCCTCGATCCAAATCCTGCCCACCGTCTGCCGGCAAACCGCGGAGCCTTGTCCACGCAGCAGGCCAGCTACCGCCCCGCAGGCCCAGCAATGGGCTGRATCACGTAAAATGCCGGCATGGACACCCCCACCTTCCCCTACGACACCGCGCGCCTGAGCGAACTGGCCCAGCTGCTGATCGACAACGTCCGCGAACTGGCCCAGGCCGGCTGGACCCCGGCCACCAGCAGCAACTTCTCCCACCGCCTGGACGACCGCCACGCCGCGATCACCGTCTCCGGCAAGGACAAGGGCCGCCTGATCGAAGACGACATCATGGTCGTGGATTTCGATGGCAAGGCCGTCGGCCGCCCGCTGCGCCCGTCTGCCGAAACCCTGCTGCATACCCAGCTGTATCGCCGCTTCCCGGAGATCGGCTGCGTGCTGCATACGCATTCGCCGGTGSAGACCATCGCCTCGCGCCTGTATGCACCGCAGGGCCATATCCGGGTGGAAGGCTACGAACTGCTGAAGGCCTTCGCGGGCAACAGCACCCACGAGATGGCCATCGACATCCCGGTGTTTGCCAACACCCAGGACATGGACGTGCTGTCTGCCCAGGTCGACGCCCTGCTCGACACGCAGACCCTCTGGGGCTACCTGATCGACGGCCATGGCCTGTACGCCTGGGGCCGCGACATGGCCGAAGCACGGCGGCACATGGAAGCGTTCGAATTCCTGCTGCACTGCGAGCTGGAGCTGCGCAAGCTGCGCCGCTGAAGTTTCCGGCACGGCCAGATGCCGTTCTGGAATCAGGCCATCAATGCCACCCTGCTACCCTGTCCTTCCCCGAGACGTTCAAGCTGCCGCCATGAGCCGACTGCGCATCTACGACGATACCCATCCCGAATCGCCGCTGCTGGACACCCAGGACGGCGCGATCATCGCTGCCGAACTGCAGAAGATCGGCGTCACCTTTGAGCGCTGGCAGGCCACCGCGCCGGTCGCCCCGGGCGCAAGCCAGGACGAAGTGTTCGCCGCCTACCGCGCCGACATCGACCGCCTGGTTGCCGAACGCGGCTTCAAGAGCGTGGACGTGGCCTCGATCGCCCCGGACAACCCGAACCGCGCCGAGCTGAGGAAGAAATTCCTCGACGAACACTTCCACAAGGAAGACGAAGTACGCTTCTTCGTCGCCGGCTCGGGCCTGTTCACCCTGCACGTGGGCGACAAGGTCTATGAGATCGAGTGCGTGAAGGATGACCTGATCGCCGTGCCCGACGGCACCACCCACTGGTTCGACATGGGTGATGAGCCGAGCTTCGTGGCGATCCGCTTCTTCACCGAACCGGATGGCTGGGTCGGTCACTTCACCGGCACCGACATCGCGCAGAAATTCCCCCGCTACATTCCGACCCAGGCGTCCTGATCAATGCAGCCCCGCGTCATCCTGACCGACATCGAAGGCACCACCAGCAGCATCTCATTCGTCAAGAACGTGCTGTTCCCGTACGCACGCCAGGCGCTGCCCGGCTTCGTCGCCGACCATGGCCAGCAACCGGAGGTGCGTCGCTGGCTGGATGCAGTCGCCACCGAGATCGGCGGCGCCTGCCAGGACAGCCTGGTGGCCGAGACGCTGCAGGGCTGGATCGACCAGGACCGCAAGCACACCGCACTGAAGGCCCTGCAGGGGCTGATCTGGGACGCAGGCTACCGTCGTGGCGACTACACCGCGCACTTCTACCCGGAGGTTGCGCCGGTGTTGAAGGGGTGGCACGCCTCGGGCCTGCCGCTGTATGTGTACTCCTCCGGATCGGTGCCGGCGCAGAAGCTGTTCTTCGGCTTCAGCGACGCCGGTGACCTGAGTCCGCTGGTGTCGGGCTGGTTCGATACCGAAGTCGGTGGCAAGCGCGAGGCCGACAGCTACCGCCACATCGTGCAGGCCATCGGCGTTCCCGCTGGCGAGATCCTGTTCCTGTCCGACGTGGTCGAGGAACTGGACGCCGCCCGCGAAGCCGGCCTGCAGACACGCCTGATCGATCGCCTGGACGACTACCCGATGCCGCGCATCGGCGACGCCGCCAACGGCCATGATCGCGTCGAGAACTTCCAGCAGATCCAGCTGTAAGGCCATCCGCTTTGGTGAATGCCAACCTTGGTTGGCATGCTTCTGATGTGCCAACCAAGGTTGGCACCTACCAAGGGCAGATCCGCTTCTGATGTGCCAACCAAGGTTGGCACCTACCAAGGCGGGTAGACGGCGCTGCTCAACGATCGTTGAGGGTCTTCACCTTCAACGCCTCGCGCAGCGCAGCCAGATCCACCGGGCCACGCACGGCGATGTCGCGGGTTTCGCCCGGCAGCAGGTCCAGCAGGTTGTCTTCCACCTGCACGTCGAGCGCGCCGAAATCGATCCAGGCTGCGCGCACCAGCGCAGCGCTGTGCAGCCGCAGGCGATAGTGGTCACCGTCGATCGCCAGCGTTGACGTCAACTGCTGGCGTGGCAGCACCTGATCCTTTGCTTCGACGAAGCCGACCACCTGCCGTGCCGTCACCTTGCCATCCTGCAGCAGTTCGAACACCGCCACCGTCCGCGCCGGATCGGCACCGACCAGCAGCTCGGCATCCGCGTAGGTGCCGATATCGATCACCCCGGCGGCGGCCAGGGTCATCGCCTGCTCGCGACGGCGCAGCACCTTGCCCTCAACGTCCATCACCCGCAGGCGCCAACGTGCATCCAGCGCGGCACCATCATTGATCAGGCGCACGCGCGTACCGCCTTCATCGCGCAGTGCGGCCACCGTAACCGGCGCGAAGAAGCGCCGCGCGGCATAGTGCAGCGCCTTCCAGCGACCGAAGTAGTCGACGCTCGACCACGATGCTCCCGGCCAGACATCGTTGAGCTGCCAGTACAGCGAGCCCATCGTGTAGGGCCGCGAAGCGCGATGGTGCAGCGCCGCCAGGGCGATGCCATCGGCCTGCATCACCTGGCTCAGGTAGACGAAGTCCTCGAAGTCCTTCGGCGTGCCGTAGCCCAGCTCGATGTAGTGCAGCAGGCGTGCATTGCCCTCGCCGGCCATGAACTTCTGGTGCGCACGGATCACCGGGCTGTCGATGCGCTGTTCGGCACGGGTGGCAATCTGGTCCACCGTCGCCACCGCTGGCCAGGCCTGCAGGCCATACTCGGACATGAAG
>NZ_JBFTOJ010000266.1:0-3306 GCF_056397905.1 Stenotrophomonas sp. 05L414_2 | reverse complement strand
CCGCTCTGGTAGGTGCCAACCTTGGTTGGCACGCTTTCAGATCACACCCTGCCGAACACCAGCGCCGCGTTGGTGCCACCGAAGCCGAAGCTGTTGGACATCACCGTGTCCAGCTTCTGCTCGCGGCTTTCGCGCAGGATCGGGAAGCCTTCCACCCTCGGGTCCAGCTCGCCGATGTTGGCCGAGCCGGCCACGAAGCCATCGCGCATCATCAGCAGGCAGTAGATCGCTTCATGCACGCTGGCGGCGCCCAGCGAATGGCCCGACAGCGCCTTGGTCGAGGACAGCGGCGGAATCGCATCGCCGAACACCTCGCGGATCGCACCCAGCTCGGTCACATCGCCCAGCGGGGTCGAGGTGCCGTGGGTGTTGAGGTAATCCAGCGGACGGTCCACGTTCTGCAGCGCCATCTTCATGCAGCGCACGGCGCCTTCGCCGGACGGCGCGACCATGTCGGCGCCATCGGAGGTCACGCCATAGCCGATCAGCTCGGCATGGATGTGCGCGCCACGTGCCACCGCGTGGTCGTAGTCCTCCAGCACCAGCATGCCGCCACCGCCGGCGATGACGAAGCCATCGCGGTCCTTGTCATACGGGCGCGAGGCGCTGGCGGGGGTGTCGTTGAAGCTGGTGGACAGTGCGCCCATCGCATCGAACATCACGCTCATCGACCAGTGCAGGTCTTCACCGCCGCCGGCGAACATGATGTCCTGCGCGCCGTGGCGGATGAGGTCGGCAGCTGCACCGATGCAGTGCGCCGAGGTCGCGCAGGCGGCCGACAGCGAGTAGCTGACACCCTTGATCTGGAATGCGGTGGCCAGGCAGGCCGACACGGTCGAGCACATCGTGCGCGGCACCATGTACGGACCCACCTTGCGCACGCCACGGCTGCGCAGCAGATCCACCGCACCCACCTGCCATTCGCTGGAGCCACCGCCGGAACCGGCGATCAGGCCGGTGCGCAGGCCGCTGACCTGTTCCGGGGTCAGGCCCGCATCGGTGATGGCATCGGCCATCGCCAGGTAGGCGAAGGCAGCGGCATCGCTCATGAAGCGCTTCTGCTTGCGGTCGATCAGCGCATCCAGATCGAGGTCGACGCGACCGCCGACCTGGCTGCGCAGGCCGGCTTCGGCGTGGTCGGCCAGCGCGGTGATGCCGGCGCGGCTTTCACGCAGGGCGGCCGAAACGGTATCCAGATCATTGCCGAGGCAGGACGTGATGCCCATGCCGGTGATGACGACGCGACGCATCAGAAGCTCCCGGTTTCGGTGAACAGGCCCACGCGCAGGTCGCGGGCGTTGTAGATCTCGCGGTCGTCCACGTACATGCGTGCGTCGGACTGGGCCATCACCAGCTTGCGGTTGATGACGCGGCTGATGTCGATCTCGTAGCGCACCAGCTTGGCATCAGGCAGCACCTGGCCGGTGAACTTCACTTCGCCGCAGCCCAGGGCGCGGCCCTTGCCGGGGGCACCCAGCCAGGTCAGGAAGAAGCCGGTCAGCTGCCACATGGCATCCAGGCCCAGGCAGCCGGGCATCACCGGGTCGCCGATGAAGTGGCAGCCGAAGAACCACAGGTCCGGGCGGATATCCAGTTCGGCGCGTACCATGCCCTTGCCATGCGGACCGCCGTCCTCGCGGATTTCGGTGATGCGGTCGAACATCAGCATCGGGTCGTTGGGCAACCGGCCGGCGGCAGCGCCGAACAGTTCACCGCGTGCGCTGGCCAGCAGCTGGTCGCGGTTGAACGCGTGGAGACGAGTCATGGAAAGCGCAATCCTGGAAGCGAAAACAAGGCAACGAGTTCCCGAGGATGCACGACGGATCAGGCGGATATCAAACCGCGTCTCCGTACGCGTGCGTAGTGTTTTCAGCTGAAACCACGCATCCCGTTGATGCACAACGACCATACTTCGGCGTCTGGACCGGTACGGTGCGGGTATCATGTGGGCCAACCATGAACGCACTGCGCAAGATCATCCACGTCGACATGGACGCCTTCTACGCGTCGGTGGAGCAGCGTGACGATCCGTCACTGCGCGGCAAGCCGGTGGTGGTGGCATGGCGCGGTGCGCGTTCAGTGGTGTGTGCCGCTTCGTACGAGGCGCGCGTGTTCGGCGTGCGTTCGGCGATGCCGGCACTGCGCGCCGAGCGCCTGTGCCCGGACGCGGTCTTCGTGCCGCCGGACTTCGCGCGTTACAAGGCGGTGTCGCGCCACGTGCGCGAGATCTTCCTGCGCCATACCGACCTGGTCGAGCCGCTGTCCTTGGACGAGGCCTACCTGGACGTAACCGAGCCGAAGAGTGGCATCGAACTGGCCACCGACATCGCCCGCACCATCCGCGCGCAGATCCGCGAGGAAACCAACCTGACCGCTTCGGCCGGGATCGCGCCGAACAAGTTCCTGGCCAAGATCGCCTCGGACTGGCGCAAGCCCGACGGCCAGTTCGTGATTCCGCCACAGCGGGTGGACGCATTCCTGCTGCCGCTGCCGGTGAACCGCGTGCCCGGCGTTGGCAAGGTGATGGAAGGCAAGCTGGCGGCGCGCGGCATCGTCACCTGCGGCGACCTGCGGCAATGGACGCTGCCGGACCTGGAAGACGCCTTCGGCAGCTTCGGCCGCAGCCTGTACAACCGCGCACGTGGTGTCGACGAGCGGCCGGTGGAGCCTGACCAGCAGGTGCAGTCGATCTCTTCGGAGGACACCTTCGCCGAGGACCTGCTGCTGGAAGACCTGAGCGAGGCGATCGTGCAGCTGGCCGGGAAGACCTGGCAGGCCACGCGCAAGACCGAACGCATCGGCCACACCGTGGTGCTGAAACTGAAGACCGCGCAGTTCCGCATCCTCACCCGTAGCTTCACCCCCGAACGCCCGCCGGAATCGATGGAAGAACTGCGCGACATCGCACTGGCCCTGCGCGCCCGCGTCGACCTGCCCGCCGACACCCGCTATCGGCTGGTCGGCGTCGGCCTCGGCGGTTTCCGCGAAAAGGAAGCCGTGGTGCAGGGCGAATTGTTCGAGCACGCAACGAGCGATTCCCAACGGACCTGATACATGTGCCGACCAACGGTCAGCACCTACCAACAGCCGCGTGCCGACCAACGGTCMSCACCCACCAACAGCAGCGGGAACCYGTCGAAGGCGGGGTGGGTCCGGTTGCGGGGGTGTCCGCGGCATGGATGCCGCGGCCAAGCCCCCAAGGGTGAGGGCGCTTTGCTTGCGAAGCACTGCTTCGCAAGCGCCCGAACGCACAGCCGCCAGCGGCTGGGCCGGTCTGGGGGTTTACGGCGTCCCCCGCAACCGGAC
>NZ_JBFTOJ010000265.1:0-3313 GCF_056397905.1 Stenotrophomonas sp. 05L414_2 | reverse complement strand
GAGTACAGCAGATGCACCACATTGGGCTGGGTCAGGAACAGTTCGCGCGCGTCCTCGATGGTGACCAAGCGCTCGCTATCGGGAATGTGATTGACCAGCGCCTTCATGAAGGTAGTTTTGCCGCTGCCGGTGGCTCCGGACACAACGATATTTTTGCGATACATCACCGCGCGACGGAAGAACTCGGCGTATTCACGCTGCTGCCGCAATTCAAGCAATTCGCGATCCTGCTCACTGAGGCTTCCATCCTGCTCAAGGATCTGGTTGAAGAAGCCATCCTCGTGGTACTGCGTCAGCGACTTGGTGTGCTTGGATGGCAGGCGGATGGTGATCGACACCTTGCCAGCATCGCACGCCGGCGGGATCACGAACTGAGCACGCTGCCCGGTTGGGAACGTGAGCGACACCACCGGATCGGCATCGGTGATGCGTTGGCCCGTGTTGCTTTCGTTGACCACCGCGGTACAGAACTGCCGCGCGCGTTCGAACGTCAGGCTTGGCACATCCACCCGCTGCCACCCTGCCCGCGTCTCCAGGTACAGCTCACCCGGACGGTTGATGCAGATTTCCGTCACTTCAGGTGAAGTCATGTACTCGGCGATGCCCARCACTTCGTACTGATAGCGCAGGAAGTCGCTGGAGACGAGGGCGAGAGGTGACACTTCGGCGTCCATGGTCGCTCTTGGATTACCTGCGGGCGTTCAGCACGCTGGTGAAGTCGACGTCTTTTGCGACGTAGACGTTCACGATCGTGCCTTGATTGATAGTGACTGTCGGCGGACGACGGCCGCTGGTGAGCGCCTCGTTGGCCAGACGCTCCATGGTACGTGCGGTAGCGCTTTCATATGGCGACTGGATGGTCATGCCGTTGTTGGCCACGGTGGTCGTTTCCGGACCATGCTCGGCAGCAGCGTATTTGAATGCATCCGCGACCAGACTGATCATCAGTGCCGAAGCGATACGTGCACCCCAGTGCGCGCTGTACTGCCCCGGGTGACCCGCACCACCCAAGCCATCTACGCCCGGGCTGGACATAGCGACGTCCAAACCATTCGGAGTCGTGATCCGATCCCAAATGACTTCCACGCGCTTTCCGGCCGGACCGCCACCATAGGCACCATAGATCTTGGAGCCCTTGGGCAACAGCAGGGTACGGCCGTTGATGGAATAGACCGGCTCGGTGAGCAGGCAGGAGGTATAGCCAGCCAGGTCGGTAATAATGCGGGTCTCAAGCACGCAGCGTAGATAAGTGCCACGCACCAGCAACGCATCGGGGCTGCGGATATAGGAAGCGTTGGAGACGTCTTCCACGTCCGGACCGCGACGCACTTTGGCCGGCGTTGCGTTGCCGTTCTGAGCCTGCAATGCAGCCAACGTTGCCTGCAGATAAGGATCGTCGTTGCCCGCGGCTGCGCCTTGACCCGAAGCGTCACCGGTACCGACGCCTCCACTGCCGGCGATGCGACGGTCCAGCAGGCTGGGACCGCGCTGGATGTCACGTTCGGGTTCGGCACGTGGAATGTAGGTGGGGCCAATGGCTTCCTTCGGCGGCGGTGGAAGCATCGGAATCGGCTCAGCGGTCTCCTGCGCAGCAGAAGGAATGACAGGCGGCGCCATGTTCGGCAGATCCGGAGTGCTTGAGCGTGCCACCTGCGGTGGTGCCTTGGCGTCGGCCTCGTCATCCTGGCCTTTGCGCAGCAGCAGGAAACCCATGGCCAACAACAGCAGCAAGATGCCGCCCAGGAACAACAGTGCCTTACGGTTCAGGCGCTGCTCTTCAGCCGAGCGGAGCTGCGGAGCGCTGGCATCCAGATCGGGCGTGGTTTCGGACTGCGCGGTCCCGTAATAAGGATTCGTCGACGGTTCATGACCCGCAGGGCCCTGACCGTACGGAGACGGATTTGGATCGTTGTCCGGAGTGTTCTGCTGGCTCATTTCTTCACGTTCCTTCGCAGGCCGACGACAAAGTCGCCATGGCGGATGACCAGGTACGGGTAGGTCCCGTGCACGATCAGCGTATTGCCCTCAACTGTGGTGTTGACCACGAAGTCCTCGCCGTACTCTTTCTCGCGACCGAATACGGCCGGGAAGATGCCCGTCTTGTATTCGGGAGAATTCGGCAGTTTCAGGTAGGTGAAACTCCCATCGTCGTACGCGTTGACCGGAATCAACCACCCCATCTTCTTCGCCTTGCTGGTCGAATAGGAGTAGTTGAAGTTGTACTGGCGATCCTTGGCCAGCTCCGTACTGAGCAACGGCTGGGCTTCTTCCTCCACCGCCTCCTGCGCGACGCCGAACACTGTGTCATTCGGGTAGATAAAGGCGATCTTGTACTGCACGCCGGAACGACGCGCCTGCTCCAGCTGGCGCCAGTCAGTGGCCACCACCTTCAGCTCGAAGATGTACGAATGGGTCTCAGTGCGCACCATCATGTTGGTGTCGACGTCGACATTCTTGGGTTTAAGGTAGAACACATTCTCGCGACGGGTGAGTTCCCAACCACTGCTGAAACCGGTGCTGTAGTCGAGGATTTTCTCGTTCGGGCTCAGCTCGATCTGGGTGGTGAGACCCAGGCCGGTGCGCACCGGGTAGATGCGGTCCTTCTCGTACTCGTAATGGTCCACCGCCTGTGCCATCGCCGAGGTGGAAAACACCAGCGACAGCAATGACAGCAGCGCCAATGCGCTCCCTCTGACTTTTCGACTACTCATCGGTTGCTTGCTCCATCAGCATTTCCGGTGGAATTGTTCTGCATCGGCCTCATGGCCGGCTGCGCTGGGATCGCCTGCCCAGGCACTACCTGCCCTTGAGTCGGCTGACCTTGAATGGATTGACCCTGTACCGGCTGCATCTGACCATTGGCCGGTACAGCCACAGGCTGGCCAGTTGCGGGATCGATCATGGTGGCTGCTGCGGGATTGTTCGGGTCGTAAATGCCCTGCGCCTGTTGCGCGGCAAGCTGCGCCTGCTGGGCAGCATCCTGAGCCTGCTGCTGCATTGCACTGTCATCCGGCACCGGCACGCCACGGGCGTAATCGTTATCGACGCGATACTCGGTAACCTGGAAAGCTAGCGGATTGAGTACGCGATCCTGCTCGGACAGCGCAAGATTCTGGTTGTACTGGAAACGCATCGTCACCAGCTGGTTATCCAGATAGGTCGCAGCACCCGTGCGCTTGTCCAGCAGGCTGCGCTGTATGCGTACCGATGCGCCGCGGAAGCCACCATTGGCCTGCTGGGCCAAGGGCGTGATGCTCAGGATCTTGACCCGGATCGCCTTGCCGCGTCCGTACATCACGAACGGGTTCTGCGG
>NZ_JBFTOJ010000264.1:0-3392 GCF_056397905.1 Stenotrophomonas sp. 05L414_2 | reverse complement strand
GGCGTAAGCGCCATGGACGGCGCGCCCGAGCCTACATGGACGTATTCACGGCGCCCCCTGCGCAGCCCACCCGCCCGGCCAACCCACGGCTTCTGCTGTCAGCGACCCACCACCCCGCCACGAGGGGCTCAGCCGTTGGCCTTCGCCTTGGCATCCCGCGCCGCCTGCTGCTCGACCAGCGTCAGCGCCACGTTGTCCCGCAGGTACGCCGGCTCGACCTTCTCCGGCGCAATGCCTTCGCCGCGCGCGAACGCCGGTACCGCCAGTGCCAGCACATCCGCTGCACGTGGCAGCGCCGTTGCATCGAAGCGGCGCAGGCCAGCCCCCAGCTGCGCGACCAGCGCGCCCTCGGCCGCGGCAAACCCGGTGCCGACGCCGTAGACGGACGCAGCATCCGGCAACGACACCGCCGCCGGCACGCACACGCGCTCGGCATCCCGCGCCACCGGCAGTCCATCCACGCGCTCGAAGCGTGCCACGTACAACTCGCCCATCCGCGCATCGATCGCCGACAGGATCTGCTTCTCTTCCACCGGCGCGCGCAGCGCCAGCACCTGCAGCGTCGACACCGGCAGCAACGGCCGATCCAGCGCCAGCGCGATGCCCTGCGCCAACGCGATCGCCAGGCGCACACCGGTGAACGCACCGGGACCACGGCTGAGCGCGATGCCGTCCAGCTGGCGGCGGCTGATGCCGGCCTCGGCCAGCAGCTCCTCCGCCCACGGCAGGCTCAGTTCGGCATGCCGGCGGGGGGCGATCTCGAAGCGTTCCCGTACCTGCCCATCGACATGCAGGGCTACGGAACAGGCTTCGGTGGCGGTTTCAAAGGCGAGCAGTTTCATCGGATCGGGTCAGAACAGGGGGAACGTGGCGCCGGGAGCCGGCTCCGGCCCCGCCACGGCAGCGGTCGGGGCAGCGGCATCCGCCACGGGCGCCCATTGTGGCGCAAAGAAGGCCTGCACATCGGCCAGGGCCCGGGTTCGCCGGAACGGCGGCAGCGACTGCAGGAAGACCTTGCCATAACCCCGGTTGAGCAGGCGCGGGTCGCACAGCACCAGCACGCCACGGTCGGTCTCGCTGCGGATCAGGCGGCCAACGCCCTGCTTCAGGGCAATCACCGCCTGCGGCAACTGCTCGTCGCGGAAGGGATTGCCGCCCTGGGTGCGTATGGCATCCAGCCGCGCTTCGTACACCGGATCATCGGGCGTGGCGAAGGGCAGCTTGTCGATCACCACCACGCTCAATGCCTCGCCGACCACATCCACGCCCTCGCGGAAGCTGGCCGAGCCCAGCAGCACGCCATTGCCGGATTCGCGGAAACGCTGCAGCAGGGTCGCGCGCGGCGCTTCGCCCTGCACGAACAGCGGCCAGGGCCCATCACGCAGCGCCTCGGCCGCCTCGCGCAGCGCACGATGCGAAGCAAACAACAGGAACGCCCTGCCCTGCGACGCCTGCAGCACCGGACGCAGGACCTGGATCAGTGCGGTTCCGAAACCGCGCGCAGCCGGATCCGGCAGGCCTTCAGGCAGGTAGCACAGTGCCTGCTCGGGCCAGTTGAACGGACTGGGCTGTACCAGCGTCTGCGGATCATCCAGGCCCAGGCGCGTGGCGATGTGCTCGAAGCCACCGCCAACGGTCAGCGTGGCGGAGGTGAAAATCCATGCGGCATGGCTGCGCTCGCGATGTTCGCGCAGCGGTGCGGACACATCCATCGGCGTGCGCTGGCAGCGGAAACCGCGCGCGGTCAATTCATACCAGAGCACGTCACCAGCGACGGCGGTCGCTTCTGCAGGATCGGCATCGAAGTCGAGCGCGGGTTCTTCATCCCCCAGCCAACGGCCCAGCCGCGAAATCGCCTCACGTGCGCGCGCATGGCAGGCATCGAGGCCAGCAGCGGCTTCGCGCAGCGGTTGCAATGCCTGCTCCAGCACCACCAGGCTGGACATCACCGCATCGAAACCCTCGCGTACCTGCGGCATTGCCAGCGCGCGCCATTGGGTGCCACGCGCTGGCAGCCCCTCCATCGCAGCACGCAGTGCAGACAATGCCTGCTGCAGATGATCGACCGGTTCCTGCAGTGCAGACTGTGCGCCACCCACGCCGCGCGCTTCAACCAGGCAGTCACGGCCCAGTTCCTGCCAGGGGCGCATGCCGAAGCCTTCGCCGAAGAACTGCGCGGCCAGTTCGGGCAGCTGATGGGCCTCGTCGATGACGAAGGCCTGCGCACCGGGCAGCAGTTCACCGAAGCCCTCCTGCTTCAGCGCGAGATCGGCCAGCAGCAGGTGGTGGTTGACCACGACCAGATCGGCGGCCTGTGCACGCTGGCGGGCCCGCACGACGAAACAGTCATCCCAGAACGGACACTCGTTGCCCAAGCAGTTGTCGACGGTGGAAGTGACCATCGGCAGCAGCGGCGAGTCGTCGGCCAGGCCATCGAGTTCGGCGATATCGCCTGATTCCGAGCGGCCGGACCAAGCCAGGATGCGCTGGAACTGTGCCGCCTGTTCCGGGCTGGAGAAGCGCGGCTCGCCGCGTGCCTGCTGCAGGCGGTAGCGGCACAGGTAGTTGCTGCGCCCCTTCAGCAGCGCGCTGCGCACGCCGACGCCCAGTGCCTGGCGCACGCGCGGCAGGTCACGGTGGTAGAGCTGGTCCTGCAGCGCGCGCGTGCCGGTGGAAATGATGGTGCGCATTCCGGACAGCAGCACCGGCACCAGATAGGCAAAGGTCTTGCCGGTGCCGGTACCGGCTTCGGCGAGCAGCAGGTCGCGCTGCTGCATCGACGCGGCAATGGCCTCGGTAAGGCGCAGCTGCGCAGGACGCGGGACGAACGCATCCAGATGGGAGGCGAGCGCGCCGCCTTCGCTGAGGGCTTCGCGGCTGGCATGGACAAGGTCGGACATCAGGTGGAAAGGATACCCGGCCGGGCGTTGCCCGGCACCCGTTTCAGGCCAGAGCACAAGCAAAAGCAACGGCAACAGCGTTTGTTCATGGCTCTGGGTTGGACTGAGGGCTGGCGGGGGACTGTGGGTTTGCGGGGACGCCGTAAACCCATCCCTGGGGGGTTGGCCGCGGCATCCATGCCGCGGACACCCCGCAAACCCACAGCCCCCCCCCTTCGACAGTTTCCCGGTGACGGAATGCAAAGGCAGAGCGGAAGCGGTTGGTGTAACGGAGAAAGTAGAAGGGGCCGGATCCGTTCTCCTGCGGAAAACGGATCCGACCCCGCAGCGAGTGCGCGCAGCGCGCGACCCGCTATTGATTTTCTTTTTCTTTTCCGTGGCTGGCCGCACACGGAAACTGTCAGAGGCCGGGCAGGTTGGGTTCGCGGGGGTGTCCGCGGCATGGATGCCGCGGCCAAGCCCCCAGGGATGGGTTCACGGCGTCCCCCGCGA
>NZ_JBFTOJ010000263.1:0-3419 GCF_056397905.1 Stenotrophomonas sp. 05L414_2 | reverse complement strand
GGACGGGTGAACGTCGCATCCGAGTAGAAGCGGTTGAGCAYGATCGCGCGCTTGTCCTCGTCGGTGTAGCGGGCGCCGACGTCCAGCTTCAGCTTGCTGGTCAGGTCGAACGTCCAGTCGGCGTACAGCGCGATGCTGTCGGTGAGCACCTTGCCACGGGTGTCGCCGAACTGCAGGTTGAAGAAGTTGTTGCGGATCTGTCCACCGGCCTCGCCACTGAACTGGTACAGGCCCACCACGCCGCGCACGCGGCCGCCGGCATCGTAGTTCAGCTGCACCTCGTTGCTGACCTGGTCGTCATGGTAAGTGCCACCTACATCGGCCAGCTTGACCGGCGTGCTGTCGAAGTCGATGTTCGCGTCGCTGTCCGATTCGCGCTTGGCCACCACGTATTTCAGCGCAACGTCTTCGCTGGGCCGCCAGTTCACCGTGGCCGAGGCGCCCTTGGTCTCCACGCTGTTGAGGTTGCGCATGCCCGAGCGGATGTCGTAGCGGTCATCCATCGGCGGGTAGGCGCGCACGAACGGGTTGGGTGCCAGCATCTTCGAGCCACGCATGCCGGACTGGTCGTCGATCCAGTCCAGGGCGAACTGCACGTCGAAGTCGTCGCCCGCATACGCACCCAGGTTGAAGCGCGCAGCATTGATCTGCTTGTCACTGACCGGCTGGTTGGTGAAGGTGTTCTCGCCGAAGCCGTCACGATTCATGCTGGCCACCGCCACGCGCGCACGCAGGCCGCTGTCGGCCCCGCCGATCGGGCCGCCGATCGCCGCCTTGGCGTCCAACTGGCTGTAGTTGCCCACGGTGATCTGGGCGAAGCCTTCGGTCTGGGTGGGCAGGCCGCGCGAGATGTACTTGATGGCACCGCCGATGGTGTTCTTGCCGTACAGCGTGCCCTGCGGACCGCGCAGCACCTCGATGCGCGAGACATCGAACACGTCCAGCAACGCACCCTGCGGACGGGCGATGTAGACGTCGTCCAGGTAGATGCCCACGCCCGGGTCAGCGCCCCAGGTAGGGTCGGACTGGCCAACACCGCGGATGTAGGCGGTGACCGTGCTGCTGGCGCCGCGCGCCGCGTAGATGGTCAGGTTGGGGACCTGTCCATCAAGGTCGCTGATGTCCTGGACGTTCATCTTGTCCAGGGCTTCGGACGTAAAGGCGGTGACGGCAACCGGCACCTCCTGCAGGGTTTCCTCGCGCTTGCGTGCGGTCACCGTGATGCTGTCCAGGTTGGTGGCCGAAGCGGTGCGGGCGGCTGCCGGCGCGCCCTGCGGTGCGTCCTGCGCCAGAACCGGCCCGGTGGCCAGCAGTGTGCCGATCATCAGGCTCAAGCAATTCCGTTTCATTCGGTCCTCCCCCAAGGCATGTACGCGGCGAATGGCCCATTGCCACCCATGGACGCTAGGCTAGCGGCGCGGTTGCGCACCGGCGAGTGGACCTAGGTCCAGTCGGCAGCGGTCGCCAGATCCGGATACTGGGCGCGTCCCCACCCGGAAGCGCCGTATGTCGTTACTGATCGTACTTGCAGCGCTGGCCTTCCTCATCCTGGTGGCCTACCGCGGTTACAGCGTGATCCTGTTCGCGCCCATCGCCGCGCTTGGCGCAGTGCTGCTCACCGATCCCTCGCTGGTGGCACCGATGTTCACCGGCTTGTTCATGGACAAGATGGTTGGCTTCCTCAAGCTCTACTTTCCGGTGTTCCTGCTGGGCGCGGTGTTCGGCAAGCTGATCGAACTGTCCGGCTTCTCCCGCTCGATCGTGGGTGCGGCGATCCGCTTGTTCGGACCGCAGCGGGCGATGCTGTCGATCGTGCTGGTGTCGGGCCTGCTCACCTACGGCGGCGTGTCATTGTTCGTGGTGGTGTTCGCGGTCTATCCGTTCGCGGCCGAGATGTTCCGCCAGAGCAACATCCCCAAGCGCCTGATTCCGGCCACGCTGGGGGTGGGCGGCTTCAGCTTCACCATGGACGCATTGCCGGGCACGCCGCAGATCCAGAACATCATCCCGACCACGTTCTTCGGCACCGATACCTGGGCGGCTCCGGTGCTGGGTACGCTGGGCAGTGTGTTCGTGCTTGCGGTGGGCATGGCCTACCTGGAGTGGCGCCGTCGCGCGGCGGCGCGCAGTGGCGAGGGCTACGGAGACCCGGCCACGCTGGTGAACGAGCCGGCACCGTTCGCAGGCACGCATCTGGCCCACGCGGGCATTGCCGTGCTGCCGCTGCTGCTGGTGTTTGTGTCCAACAAGCTGTTCACCCTGGGCATACCGCACTGGTACGGTGCGGAGCACAGCTTCGTGCCGTCGATCATGGGCAGCGCCGCGCCGGTGGTGCAGGGCGTGGCGAAGATCACCGCAATCTGGGCCGTGCTGGGGGCGCTGCTGGTTGGCATCCTGTCGGTGCTGGCGCTGGCCTGGCGCCCGGTGGTCACCCAGTTTGCCGAAGGCACCAAGGCGGCGATCGGTGGTGCCGTGCTGGCAGCCATGAACACCGCCTCGGAATATGGCTTCGGCGCGGTCATCGCCGCGTTGCCCGGCTTCATGGTGGTGGCCAACGCGCTGGGGGCGATCAGGGACCCCCTGCTGCATGAAGCGGTCACCGTAACCGGTCTGGCCGGTGTCACCGGCTCTGCATCGGGCGGCATGAGCATCGCCCTGGCGGCAATGTCGGAGACCTTCATCGCCAACGCGCAGGCTGCCGGCATCCCGATGGAGGTGCTGCATCGTGTTGCCGCGATGGCATCCGGCGGCATGGACAGCCTGCCGCACAACGGTGCAGTCATCACCCTGCTGATGGTCACCGGGCTGACCCATCGGCAGGCCTACAAGGACATTTTCGCAGTGACCATCATCAAGACCCTCGCGGTGTTCGTGGTGATCGGCATCTACTACGCCACCGGCTGGGTTTGACAGCGGCGTCGCAGCACCCTCTGGAAGGTCGGTCCACGAGGATTTCCGGTACCACTTCATCCACGACTCACGCATGAGGATCTGGTCATGAAATCTGGAATCGATTCAATCAAGGCGCTGATGCTGCTGCTGTGCACCTGGCTGGCCACCACGGGCGCCGCCTCTGCGGCAGACCCACCCGGGCATTGGGACGTTGGCCTGTACGGCAATCTGTTCGGTGCCCGCGAGTACCAGGTGTGGGTGCCGGCCGGCTACGACGAAACGCGGCCACTGCCCCTGTTGCTGGTGCTGCACGGCTGCGTGACCGGGCCGAACCTGATGGGCGAGGCCTCCGGCTTCAACGAGGTGGCCGACACCGAAGGCTTCATCGTGGTCTACCCGCGGCAGAACGTCACCTCCAACCCCGCACGCTGCTGGAACTGGCAGCTGCCGATCAACCAGGCACGCGACAGTGGCGAAGCCTCCATCCTGGCCGGCATCGTGGACAAGGTGAAAGCGGGCTACAGCAT
>NZ_JBFTOJ010000262.1:0-3474 GCF_056397905.1 Stenotrophomonas sp. 05L414_2 | reverse complement strand
CCTCGCGGGCGGAATGGGCAAGTTCACTGAACTTCGCCAACGTTTGCTGTTCGTCGTCGGGGCTTTGATCGTCTATCGCATCGGCTGCTACGTGCCGGTGCCGGGCGTCAATCCCGATGCCATGCTTGCCATGATGCAACAGCAGGGCGGCGGCATCGTGGACATGTTCAACATGTTCTCGGGCGGCGCCCTGCACCGTTTCAGCATTTTCGCGCTGAACGTGATGCCGTATATCTCGGCATCGATCGTGATGCAGCTGGCTGTGCACATCTTCCCCGCCTTGAAGGCGATGCAGAAGGAAGGTGAGTCCGGCCGCCGCAAGATCACCCAGTATTCGCGCATCGGCGCTGTGCTGCTCGCAGTGGTGCAGGGCGGTTCGATCGCGCTGGCGCTGCAGGGCCAGGTGTCGCCGACCGGTGCACCGGTCGTGTACATGCCGGGCATGGGCTTCGTGCTCACTGCCGTGGTCGCACTGACCGCCGGCACCATGTTCCTGATGTGGGTTGGTGAGCAGGTGACCGAGCGCGGCATCGGCAACGGCGTCTCGCTGATCATCTTCGCCGGTATCGTGGCGGGCCTGCCGGGTGCGGTCATCCACACCTTCGACGCCTACCGCGACGGCAACATCCAGTTCATCCAGCTGCTGCTGATCGCCATCGTCGTGCTSGCCTTCACCTWCTTCGTGGTGTTYGTCGARCGYGGYCAGCGYCGGATCACGGTGAACTACGCGCGCCGCCAGGGCGGTCGCAACGCGTACATGAACCAGACCTCGTTCCTGCCGCTGAAGCTGAACATGGCCGGCGTCATCCCGGCGATCTTCGCCTCGAGCCTGCTGGCCTTCCCGGCCACCCTGGCCATGTGGTCCGGCCAGGCTGCCAACCAGAGCACCTTTGGCCAGACCCTGCAGAAGGTCGCCAATGCCCTGGGTCCGGGCGAGCCGCTGCACATGATCGTGTTCGCTGCGCTGATCACCGGTTTCGCGTTCTTCTATACCGCGCTGGTGTTCAACTCGCAGGAAACCGCCGACAACCTGAAGAAGTCGGGCGCGCTGATTCCGGGTATCCGTCCGGGCAAGGCCACCGCCGACTACATCGACGGCGTGTTGACCCGACTGACTGCTGCCGGTTCGGCTTACCTGGTGATCGTCTGCCTGCTGCCGGAACTGATGCGCACGCAGCTGAACGCCTCGTTCTATTTCGGCGGTACTTCGCTGTTGATCGTGGTGGTGGTGGTGATGGACTTCATCGCCCAGGTGCAGGCGCACCTGATGTCCCACCAGTACGAGAGCCTGCTGAAGAAGGCCAACCTGAAGGGCGGCAACCGCGGCGGTTTTGCTCGCGGCTGATTAGCCTGTTATACTTTCGTCTTCCTGACGTGATGGTCCTCCGCTTCGCGGACTCTGGCCACACAAACGAAGGGCGGCCCCCGCAGCGGTTCCGGGTGGGGGTGTGATGAGGTGGTCCCGCGCTGGAGTAGCGCGGGCGGCCCGGGAGGCAACTCCAGGTCCAACCCCATCCGGCGCCGGAGCCTGGGCACACTCCCCGGGCCGGGTTCATGAAACCTCTGGTTTCACGGGCTTCCAAGTAAACCGGAACCTTGTTAGTATCACTGGTTCACTTTTTTGATCCATCCTGCCGGATCGGCGTGCCTTGAGCGCGCCGTCGGCCATCACTCAGCTGGAGAACCGCGTCATGGCGCGTATTGCAGGCGTCAACCTGCCAGCCCAGAAGCATGTCTGGGTCGGGTTGCAAAGCATTTACGGCATCGGCCGTACCCGTTCGAAGAAGGTCTGCGAAGTCGCAGGCGTCACTTCGACCACCAAGATCCGCGATCTGTCGGAGCCGGAAATCGAGCGCCTGCGCGCCGAAGTCGGCAAGTACATCGTGGAAGGCGATCTGCGCCGTGAAATCGGTATCGCGATCAAGCGCCTGATGGACCTGGGCTGCTACCGCGGCCTGCGTCACCGTCGCGGTCTGCCGCTGCGTGGCCAGCGCACCCGTACCAACGCCCGCACCCGCAAGGGCCCGCGCAAGGCGATCAGGAAGTAAGGGACATATAAATGGCTAAGCCTGCTGCTAAGACCAAGAAGAAGATCAAGCGCGTCGTCACCGACGGCGTTGCCCACGTCCACGCTTCGTTCAACAACACCATCGTGACCATCACCGACCGTCAGGGCAACGCTCTGTCGTGGGCGACCTCCGGTGGCGCTGGCTTCCGCGGTTCSCGCAAGTCSACCCCGTTCGCAGCCCAGGTGGCTGCCGAAAAGGCCGGTCGTGCTGCGCTGGACTACGGCGTGAAGTCGCTGGAAGTCCGCATCAAGGGTCCGGGTCCGGGCCGTGAGTCGGCCGTGCGTTCGTTGAACAACGTCGGCTACAAGATCACCAACATCATCGACGTGACGCCTATCCCGCACAACGGGTGCCGTCCGCCGAAGAAGCGTCGCGTCTAAAGGGAGCGATAAGAAATGGCTCGTTATATCGGTCCTACCTGTAAGCTCGCCCGTCGCGAAGGCGCCGACCTGTCCCTGAAGAGCCCGGCGCGTGCGCTGGACTCCAAGTGCAAGTTGGAGCAGAAGCCCGGCCAGCATGGCGCCACTGCCCGCAAGGGCAAGCTGTCCGACTACGCTACCCAGCTGCGTGAAAAGCAGAAGGTCAAGCGTATCTACGGTCTGCTGGAGCGTCAGTTCCGCAACTACTACAAGAAGGCCTCGACCAAGAAGGGCAACACCGGCGAGAACCTCCTGCAGCTGCTGGAAACCCGCCTGGACAACGTTGTCTACCGCATGGGCTTCGCCGTGACCCGTCCGGCTGCCCGTCAGCTGGTGTCGCACCGCGGCGTCACCGTGAATGGCAAGTCGGTCAACCTGGCCTCGTACCAGGTCAAGGCTGGCGACGCCATCGCCCTGTCTGAAAAGGCTGCCAAGCAGCTGCGCGTCCAGGAAGCCCTGACCGTCGCCGCCCAGCATGACCTGAGCCCGTCGTGGGTTGAAGTGGATTCCGGCAAGTTCTCCGGCATCTTCAAGGCTGTTCCGGATCGTTCGGATCTGCCTGCGGACATCAACGAAGCGCTGATCGTCGAGCTGTATTCGAAGTAATTCACATTGGAGAGCCCCCGGCGACGGCCGGGGGTTCACTAGGAGAACCCGCAACATGACGGTTACCGCCAACCAGGTTCTGCGTCCTCGCGGTCCGCAGATCGAACGCATTACCGACACCCGTGCAAAGGTCGTTATCGAACCTTTGGAGCGGGGTTACGGGCATACGCTGGGTAATGCCCTGCGTCGCGTGCTGCTGTCGTCCATCCCGGGCTTCGCCATCACGGAAGTCGAAATCGACGGCGTGTTGCATGAGTACACCACGGTCGAAGGTCTGCAGGAGGACGTGCTGGAAGTCCTGCTGAACCTGAAGGACGTGGCCATCCGTATGCACTCCGGCGACAACGCGACTCTGTCCCTGTCCAAGCAGGGTCCGGGCG